>CAZHCY010000184.1:0-5460 GCA_964531185.1 uncultured Desulfovibrionales bacterium
GTGGGTGACGGGGTGCCTGTCCCCTGCGCCCTTAAAAAGGGCTAAACTGTTACAAAAACACCTCTTGTGACAGTTTGAAAAAGCAGTGCTCAGCGTCTTATCCGGCCTGAACAGCCCGGCCCGCCGGCCTGTTCAGCGCTTTCCGGCTGCAAAAAAGCCAGGGTCCGGATCAAGTGCCGGACCAGGCCCCCTGAACTGACAGGCCTGGCTGGCAGGAGTTTTCATGCAGCCAGCATGGCCTGCTGGTACTGATAGATGAAGGTGGCGTAATCCTCATAATTATTGAAGATCAGCTCCTGTTCACCAAAATCACCAGACACCAGCACTCTGAAAATTTTGCTCCCTCCGGTGGACTCCATTTTCTCGGTTTTGCTCTTGATTTCCGACAAAGGAATTTTTTTGCTGAAAATCAGCCATTGAGGGATGGATATCGCTTTGTTCTGTGCGTCAAACCTGGCCTGCCCCATTCCAACCTCCTGTATGATAAGGTTATTTAACCGCCTTTATTAACAATGGTTTCTTTTGCCTGGTCAGCGTGAAACCAGGCCAGGAAACCGGATCCGGCTTGTGCCCGGCCGGCAGGGATTGCATCAGGCAAATTCAACATTGGTAACAGTTTAACCCTTGTTAAGGAAAGCAGGGCACCCCAGCGCTTGTTTTTCTGGTAGATGCAGAAACAGGCCTGGAAAAACAGGCCCAGGCAGAGCCGGTCCCTGTGCCTCATGCAAATGGCTGATCTGTTATAACCATTGAATATCTCTCTTTTTTCCTTGAGCTAACACTATAACAAAGAAAACAACAAGCAATTTTTTCAGGATTTACAAAAAAAAGGAAAACAGTTTAGCTTTTGTTAAGGAAAGCAGGGCACCCCAGCGCTTGTTTTTCTGGTAGATGCAGAAACAGGCCTGGAAAAAACAGGCCCAGGCAGAGCCGGTCCCTGTGCCTCATGCAAATGGCTGACCGTAACCGTTCAGGGGGCGCGGAAACCGGCATGGGGACAGTCCCCGCAAGCCACTTAAGGCAGCATTAAAAACTTTTCCGGCGCAGGGAAATCAGTGCACCAGTTCAGTTAGTACAAAGCCCAGGGACAGTCCCCATACGTGGGACGCAAGCAATGGCCATTTAGACCCCCTGAATGACTGCGGCTGATCTGTCACACATAATTTTCCGTTTTACCAGTTAAGAGTCTTTTTCCAGGCCTGGGCCAGATCTTCCACCCTGGCCTGGAATAATCTGTTTCCTCCCTGTCTGACGCATAGTTCAGGCAATGCTGTGGTCCGGCCGATTCTGGCCAGGAGCTGACCATGAAACAAGGCCTCAAACCTCTCCCGGCAGCCAGGTCTCAAGGTAACCAGAAAACGGCTGGCAGACTCACTGTAAAGGACAGCAGCCGGTTCAGGAACTCCCTGGACCGGAACCTGGAAAAGATCAACATCCGCACCTATTCTCCCGCCAATGGCCATTTCAGCCAGAGCCACCCCCAGACCCCCGTCAGACAGGTCATGGCAGGCTGAGATCAAGCCCCTGTCCAGGGCCTGCCGCAGACTCAAATATCTTGTTCTGGCAGCCACAGGGTCAACTTCCGGGACCTGCCCGCCCCTTAGTCCAAGTTCTGCGCAGAATTCGCTGCCCCCCATTTCCTCTCTGGTCAGCCCCAGAATATAAATATCCTCCTCAGGCATTTTGAAATCCGAACTGACGCATTTATTGATGTCCTGGACAACACTTATGACCGAAAAAAGGACTGTAGGCGGTATGGAGATCCTGGTGCTTCCATGTACATAGTCGTTCTTCATGGAGTCCTTGCCTGAAATGCAGGGCACCCCATAAGCCCTGCAGAAATGCGCCAGGGCTTCATTGGCCCTGACCAGCTGGGCCAGTTTGTATTTTCCGTCGGGATTCTTTTCCGAAACAACAGGATCACACCAGCAGAAATTGTCCACTCCAGCCATGTGCCGGATATCTCCCCCCACCGCCACATTATTGCGCACAGCTTCATCAATGGCATTGGCCATCATCCAGTATGCGTCCCAGTCGCTGTACCTGGGGCAGATCCCGTTGGAAATCACCAGTCCTTTGTTTTTATCCAGATCCGGCCTGATGACCGCAGCATCAGCCGGACCGTCCTCCTTGATGCCCACCAGGGGTTTTATAACGCTTCCTCCCTGGACTTCATGGTCATACTGCCGGATCAGGTATTCCCTGGAGCAAATATTCAGCCTGGACAGCATCCGCTGCAAAAATTCCTCATTAAGACACCCGGCATCCTCCAGGTGGATATCAGGCATGACAGGCTTTTTCCACTCTGCTTCCAGCTCCATTTTGGAAAGGCCGTGGTGCAGAAAATCCATATCCAGACAGGCCACAATTTTCTGGCCGTATCTGACCAGAAAACGCCCGCTGTCAGTAAAGACGCCCAGCACTGTGGCCTCAACATCCATTTCCCTGGCCAGGGCCAGAAATTCCTCCTTCTTGTCCTCAGGAACTGCCAGGGTCATTCTTTCCTGGGCTTCAGACAAAAGTATCTCCCAGGGTTTCAGACCGTCATATTTTAGAGGTGCCAGGCTCAGGTCCAGGTCGCAGCCACCGCTGTCCTCGGCCATTTCCCCCACTGAAGAAGACAGACCGCCCGCTCCGTTGTCTGTAATGGCGTTGTACAGTCCCAGATCCCTGGCCCGGATTATGAAATCATACATCTTGCGCTGGGTTATGGGGTCGCCGATCTGCACTGCAGTGGCCGGCGAGCCTTCATGCAGCTCCTCAGATGAAAAGGTGGCTCCATGAATGCCGTCCTTGCCTATTCTGCCCCCGGTCATGACTATCAGATCGCCGGGCCGGGCCTTTTTCACATAGCCGGGCCGGCCATGCAGCCTGACCGGGAGGGTGCCCACTGTGCCGCAGAATACCAGGGGTTTGCCCAGATACCTTTCTTCAAAAACCACCGCCCCGTTCACCGTGGGAATGCCTGACTTGTTTCCTCCATGTTCCACACCTTCGCGCACCCCTTCCATGACTCTTCGGGGATGAAGCAGCCTGGGAGGAAGCTTCCGGCTGTAGTATGGGGAAGCAAAGCAGAAGACATCTGTATTGCAAATCAGATTGGCTCCCATGCCTGTGCCCATGGGATCGCGGTTAACCCCCACAATTCCGGTCAGAGCCCCTCCGTAAGGGTCAAGGGCTGAAGGGCTGTTGTGGGTTTCCACCTTGATGCATACGTCCAGATCCTGGTCAAAGCCGATGACTCCGGCATTGTCTCTGAAAACAGAACGGCAGAAATCCCCCTCCTTTTTCCAGCGGCGGATATCTGCAGTGCTTTGGGCGATATAGGTATTAAACAGACTGTCAACCACCAGGATTCGGCCGCTGTCCAGATTGCTGTACCTGATTCTGGCGTTGAATATCTTGTGTTTGCAGTGTTCCGACCAGGTCTGGGCCAGACATTCCAGCTCCACGTCAGTGGGCTGCAGGGCAAGCCCCAGCTCAAGGCGCTCTGCCAAAACCGTATTCCTCTGGTAATAAGCCCGGATGGTCTGCATCTCTTCCAGGCTAAGTGCCAGAACCTTTTCTCTGCTGAGATCAATCAGCTCCTGATCACTCAGATTTTCCAGACTTACGGTCTGGACTTCATGGCTGGCCTGACCTGTGACCCTGGGTTCTTCCAGAGGAAATCCCGGATGGCTGCGCCATTCCCGGCTGCTTTTTATGCGGAAGCGTTCAATCAGTTCATTGGCCAAAAGTCCTGAAGCTATCTGGTGGGCCTGTTCCCTGGTTATATCTCCCTTAATAAGATATTGCCTGCTGGTATAGGCAGCCATATTCCGGCTTTCCGGCCCCAGAACCAGGTGCAGGGTGTTTGTGGCTGTTCTGCCTTCATTATCCGTCACTCCGGGCCGATACCCCACTTCAATCAGCCAGTCGAAATCCCGGGCAGCAGGCGTATATGAGGCTTGGTGCAGAACAGGATCAAAAAGCACATGCCTGTCCATGATCTCCTGCTGCTCATGGGCTGTAATCCCGGAAATGATAAAGCAGTTGATAACCCTGACCGATTCCACAGGAATTTCCAGCTGACTGTTGATTTTACGGCAGACCCTGTTGCCCTGGACATCTTCAACCCAGGGATGCAGGACAAGTTCAAGCTTCACCAGCATACTTAATTACGCTCCTGATTGTTTTCAGCCCAGATTCGGGTATTGCCGGGTTTTTCCTTGGCTTTGAACAGGGCTTTGTCCGCCCTGTTCAGGAAACTGTCCCGGTCTTCTCCCTTGTTCATCAAGGCCAGACCTATGCTCAGACTAAGGTCGTGCTCAAATTCCTTTTCAAAGGAAGCAACAATTCTGCTCACAATTTCCTCCATGACCTGTTCAGTAGCTTCGCTGACCAGCAGAACAAACTCATCCCCGCCGAATCTGAAGGGATAATCCATCCCCCTCCTGGAGCCGGCTATAAGCAGCCGGCCAAAATCCTTAAGCGCCTGATCACCCCTTTGATGCCCATACCTGTCATTGAATTGCTTGAACATGTCCAGGTCAAAAAAGATCAGACCCACACGGGCTGATTTGCGGGCGGCCCGCTGGGTTTCCCGCTCCAGGAAAATGGAGAACTGATGTCTGTTGAATACCTTGGTCAGATAATCAAAAGTAGCCTGTTTTCTGATTTTTTCTTCCAGTCTCCTGATTACGGTCAGATCCCTGCCCACCACCAGATACTGGGGTGATGCCGAACTGCTGAGCCTGGTGAAAATAACCTCCAGGGCCCTGCCTGCCTCACCAGTGAACAGATTCACTTCCACAGGCCTGTTTGTGCTTTCCAGGATTTCAGGCCCCCAGGAGGTCCCCAGAGTGGAAGTGGGTTTGGCCAGCTCAAACAGATTTCTGCCCTGCAGATCGCTCTTATATTTTGGAGGGGCAAAAAGTATCTTTCCCTGGTCATTGACTGTAAACACCGTATCCTGCATGGAATTGATGATCCCGCGCAGATATTCCGCCTGTTTGAACACATCTCTTTCCAGGGTGGAAATTTCCGTGATGTCCTGAAGCATGACCAGGATCTGAGAAACTCCATCCATCTCTATTCTGGCGGCTGAAAGATGCCAGCAGGCAATGCCCGGCTTTTCAAGGCCCACCTCAATGGGGCAGAACAGCCAGCTGAAGCTCTGTTCATCTGAGGCCAGAAAGTTCAGCCATGACTTTTCCTGATCCATCTGGACCAGTTCCTTGAACATATTCCAGAAATTTCTGTTTACAGGATCCTGGCTTTTCTGAAACACCTGACTGAACCTGTCATTGACCTGCAGCACCTTGCCCTCTGTGGAAACCCTGGCCACTGCCACCGGCATGTATTCGAGTATCCTGGCCTTGGAAAAGGTATGCAGGGTCCGGTGATAATAATCTGCATAAGACTTGGTCAGAAAATTGGTGTACAGGTCCACCTCAGCCAGGGTCTCCTCATCTATGTTTT
>CAZHCY010000185.1:0-5442 GCA_964531185.1 uncultured Desulfovibrionales bacterium
TGCCCACCAGGTCCCCGTGGCCCTGCTGTCTGAGCTTTTCAGCCAGATTCCCTCCAAGAACAGCCTGGTACATGAGATAATCAAGATCCGTAATAAAACGCCCTTTAAGCACTTCCAGCTTGTTTATATTCAAAAAGGATCTGGTCACCCCCAGCACCGGAACATTCTGTCTCTCCCCTTCAATGCGCAAGGTGCCGCTGGATGATGCATAAGGAGCAATTTCCTGGATAGTGGATACCTGGCCGGGGATTTTTCTGATATCCCCCAGTTTGAACTCAGCTTCTTCATTCTCACGGGATTTTCCCCAGGCTTTCTGGATATTCACCACTTCAGTGCCCATTTCCTTGAACTGCTTCATGGTCTCCCTCTGGACCAGGGTCCCTGTGGACACCAGGGCGATGACCGAACCGATGCCAATGACTATACCCAAAAGAGCCAGTGCGGTTCTCTGCTTGGATGAAGCAAGGCTTCTCAAGGCTTCTTTAATATTGGCCCGCAGCATGTCCTTTTATCCTTTTATCAGGCCATCGCGCATACTGACCTTTCTCTGGCACTGAGCCGCGATCCTGGGGTCATGAGTAATGATGACCATGGTAATTTTTTTGGTGGCGTTAAGTTCAAGAAAAAGATTCATGATATCCTGGCCCACCCTGGTATCCAGGGCTCCGGTGGGCTCATCAGCCAGGATGATGGCCGGATCCCCGCTCAAGGCCCGGGCAATGGCCACCCTTTGCTGCTGACCGCCGGAAAGCTCTGACGGCTTATGGTTTCTTCGGTCATCCATACCCACCAGAGCCAGGGTGGACCTGGCCCGATCCACCTGCTCCTTTTCCTTGAGGCCCCTGTAAATCAGAGGCAGGCATACGTTTTCCAGTGCGCTCAGCTTGGGCAGCAGATGAAACTGCTGAAATACAAAACCGATCTTCTCGTTACGGATTCTGGAAAGCTGATAGTCATTCAGAGAGGATGTTTCCTGTCCTTCAAGATAGTACCGGCCGGAATCAGGAACATCCAGAAAACCAATGATGTTCATCAGGGTTGATTTGCCGCAGCCTGAAGTTCCCACCACAGCCAGCAGTGAAGTTTCTTCCACTTCCAGATTGATTCCTTTCAGGACCTCAACCTTAACCGGCCCCATGGTAAAGGATTTATATATATTTTCCATCTTTATCAGGCTCATGGACTGCTGATACTCCGTGCTGCTGCTCATGCGGATTTTGAAAAGATCATCAAGGTCGCATCACCACCCGGCCAGTTTGTCTCCGGGTTCAAGTCCGGACTTGATCTCCACGGCATTCATGGTGGTTATGCCGGTTTCCACCTCTCTGGTCACGATTTCTCCGTTGCTTTTTACCAGCCTGACCCTTGGCTGACCGTCTATCATGCGTACGTGAGAAATGGGGGCCATCAAGGCATTGTCATTTTTATAAACAATAATCTCGAGATCAGCTGACATGCCCACTCTGATCTGCTCCAGACTTTCGTCATCCATTTCAGGGAAGGTGACTATCACATCAAAGGTTGATCCCTGTCTCCCTGATCCGGCTTCAGCCTGAGCAGAAATATGAGACACCTCTCCATTTAGGGTAATATCCGGAAAGGCGTCACCCCGGGCTTCAACCGGCTGTCCCTTACTAATCTTTCTGACATCCACCTCATCCACTTTAGTGCTGACAGTCATGCCGTTTAGATTGCCCACAGCAAGCAGGGTATCTCCGGCACTGATCCTGGCTCCCTTTTCCAGGGAAACTTTCTGATCATCCTTAGTTACCGGCTGTATAACCACCCCGGAAACAGGTGCCCGGATTTCCTTGTCTTTCAGTTGATGTTCAAGGTTTTCAAGATTAACCCGGGCGTTTTTAAGCTCCATCCTGGCCAGTTCAATATTCCTCTCATCAGCTTTTTTCCGGACAGATTCCAGTTCTTCCCTGGCGTTCTGCAGATCTTCCCGGGCATTTTTCAGCTGTCGTTCTGCACTTTCCACGTCATGGGCCGGAATAACTCCTTTGTCAAAAAGCAGCCTGGCCTCCTCCAGCTTGGACTGGTTGACCTGGACTGTATCTCTGGCCCTGGTCAGTCCTCTTCTGGCCCTGGTCATCTCAGTGCCGGAGTCCCAGTCTATAAGCTCCTGATAACGCTGATTGGCCTTGATAAAATCGCTTCTGGCCTGACGGAGCTTGATTTCCAGATCTGAAGAATCCAGAAGAATGAGCACATCACCTTTATTGACCACCTGTCCAAAGGAAAAGAATTTATCCTCGATTCTGGCATCAAAAGGTGCCGTGACCACTATTTCTTCCAGGGGTTTAAGGGTCCCGGACAGAGAAACCGAAGAGGAAAGCGGCCTGCTGGTAACCATGGCCGAGTTAATGGCTTCAGTGCCTTCAGCTGGAGGTTCAGATTCAGGAGAAACTGCCCTGTCCAGCAGAGAATCTCCCTGAAAATAATACAGACTGATGCCGGCAAAAAGAATGATTATGGCAATAAAGGAAAAAATCTTGATCACCTGGACCCTTTTCAGGGCTTTTTCCAGCATCCCGGTTTTTTCTTCCAGTTCCTGATAGGCTTTGCCCAGTTTTCGGGCATCTTCTTCCTGTCTGGCCTGCAGTCTTTTCAGCTCAGTAATGTCTGAAAAGACCAGGATTACACCTTTATGCCCGGCCTCTGGATTATCGCCCTGAAGATACGAAGAATTCACCGAAAGAATGACCTTGCTGCCATCCATCCTGGAAAACTCAACAGTGCTGGACAGGCCCACCGCCTGTTGGTAAACAGCATCCAGAATAACCTGATTGAACTGGTCATTGTCCTCTGAAGAAAGCATGAACAGGGCAGCAAAGGTTTTTCCCAGTACATCTTCAGGCTCAAACCCAAGAATATGCCCGGCTGCGGAATTGAACATGATTACCCTGCCCTTGAAGTCCAGGGCCATGACCCCGTCGGCCATATTTTCCAGGATATTTTGAAAAAAATTATCAGAACTCATCTGATCAGCTCCAGAAGCTAAACATTCAGCTTGAAAAAATATCCGCCTAATATTTGCGGATTGAGGAGAAAAAAATTTTGCGTAACAGTTCAGCCATTTGCATGAGGCACAGGGACTGGCCCTCCCAGCGCTTGAATTTTTTCTAAATCTGTTTCTTACTTGACAGTCAAAAATTCTCTATCAACATCTTGTATTTACTGACAATTTCCGGAATCCTGAATGTCCGCATCATTATCAGCTTCAACAGCCTGATTTCTTTATCTTTACCTTTAACTTTTAACCTTTAACTTTTAACTCTCAAATTTCTTACATCAATCCAAAAACAAGCGCCGGGGTGCCCTGCTTTCCTTAAAAAAGGGCTTAACTGTTACAATTTCGCCGGCTGGCTGCCAAGCTGTAAAAAATTCCCTTGCAGTCAAATACTTAATCACCCAGCATCCAGGTTTTGTCGCCAAGCATCTCCTGTTCCAGATCAGCCCGCCTGGTCTTGAATTCGATATCCCAGGTTTCAAGGGTGGTTGCCAGAATCTGGTCCAGAGAGGTCAGGGCGTTTTCATAGGTTATGATGGCCTGAATCTCGGACAGACGGTCATCCCTGAGTTTGTCCTGATCCCTGATGTAATCCTGGTTGGATATCCGCCCCAGTTTAAACTGCAATTGACTTACTTCATAACTCTGCTCAGAGAGTTCCTTTGTTTTTCTGGCCAGTTCCACCCTCTTCAACGCAGAATCTACCCTCTTGACTGCATTTCTGACCTGATTCTCCAGGTTTTCCTCAGCAGTCATAATATCCATGAGAGCTTTTCTTTTGTTTATCCTGGCGGACAAGAGGGGGGATTCCCTGGTGTACTTGGCATCTCCGTAAACCGGCAGGGGAATCTCCAGAGCCAGCCCCACATTCCATTGTTCATCCATGTAATCAGGATCATTTCTTCTGTCATGCCATCCTGTTCTATAGCCGGCTTCAGCTGAAAGTTCCCATAACCTCTGATTTTCAGCTTGCATTATTTCCAGCTCAGCCAGATCTTTTCTGTTCTGGGCATTCAGATAATCCGCATTCCTTTCAAAGGCTATTTCCAGGCATTCTTCAAGATCAGGCTTGACTTTTCTGAAGGAAACCTCCTCCACAGGGATAATAGTCAGGTCCCGACCGATATTTAAACGGTTCAGCAGGGCCAGCTGGGCATCATCCACACTGGATCTGGCTCTTTCCAGGGCCAGTTCCTGCCTGGCCACATTGGCTTCAGACTGCAGAATTTCATTGGAAGCCCTTCGGCCTGTTTCAATAAGGACTTGGGTCAGCTCCAGCTGATTGTGGGCGTTTTCCAGGGCCTGCTCCTGAACCTTGAGGTCCTGATAGGCATTGAGCAGCTGACGGTAATCAGTGATTACCCCGGTAACAGTATTGATAACTCTGTCTCTCAGAGATCTGAGGGCTTCCTGTTCATTGATCCTGGCCTTTTCCAGGGAAACAGTGTTGTAGTCTATACCTCCTCCCTTTAAAAGAGGCTGCTTGAAGTCCACCCCCCAGGAAGAATCCAGAGGCCTGTCCCTGGAAGAATCATCCCGGCTGGAGGTATGCACGGTTTGAGCCCGGTTGTCCCAGACAAAAGACAGCTCTGCTCCTGTGGGCAGTTTCTGGGTGATTCTGGTAACAGCACTGGTTCCCGCGCTTCTGGTTGTCACCCTGGAGTCAGGAGTGTCTGATCCACTGTAATCTGTGGAATCCTCGGATATTTCACCTTCCGCGCCAAGGGTGAATTCAAGATCAGGATGAAACTTGGTCAGGTCGCGCCTGAGATTAAATCTCTGTCTGACCCGGTCCAGATAAGCACTCTCAAGATTCCGGTTGTGCCTCAAAGCCAGGGAAACCGCCTCGGAAATGGTCATTTCCATGGTTCCGGTATACATGGGTTCAGGCTGAGGTTCATCAGCAAGGGAAAAGGAAAGTGGAAAGAGACAGCCAAACAGGACTGCTGCTGCAAGACTGAAAAGTAGCATATAGTATCCTAACCGCATAAAAATTATGTTATCCAACTATTGCTTTCTTTTCAAATATTTTTTCTGATGCCTGGAAACTAAGCAGGCTTAACTGTTCAGATAGACAGTTTTCAGGCTTGAGAAGTTCTACAGGTTGATTTCTTGCTGACAGGCTAAAATGTTACTTACAGATTAATCTATCAAAGTGCTGGACAGGATTTTTTGCGGATATGCAGAATCATGGGAATCTTCTCACATATCTGCATTTTTTCTGAAAATCAGCCAATTCCGTCATTAACCACTCTGCCTTGACATGAATCCGGCATTTACTGATAATTTTCATTGGTGCAGGAGTGCTGCCAGGGCCTTCCAGGATGGCAGGGTTATCAGCAATCTGCATGGTGACAGTTCAGCTGTTTGTGACAGTTTAGCCGTTTGCATGAGGCACGGGGACTGGCTCTCCCGTCACCCACTTG
>CAZHCY010000186.1:0-5427 GCA_964531185.1 uncultured Desulfovibrionales bacterium
CAGCAACATCACCAGAATGATTACTGTCCTCAATGATCTTATCCTGGACCGCATCCTGACCCTGATGCAGGAAGAACTGGGTCCTCCGCCTGTGCCGTTCTGCTGGCTGGTCATGGGCAGTGAAGGCAGAAAAGAACAGACCTTCAGGACTGATCAGGACAACGCCATAATCTACCAGGATCCCAAAAATCCGGATGAGGAAGAGGCGGCCCGCAGATACTTTAAAATGTTCGGCCAGGAGGCCATCAATCACCTGGTCAAATGCGGCTACCCCCCCTGCAAGGGGGGGAACATGGCTTCCAATCCCACATGGTGCCAGCCCGCTTCTGTATGGCACGGATATTTTGAAAGATGGGTCAATGTGCCCGAACCCCAGGAAGTGCTCAATTCCACCATTTTTTTCGATTTCCGGCCGGCCTACGGCCATGTTGAACTGGGCTTCAAACTCAGGGACCACCTCAACAGTCTGGTGCGGGGCAAAGACATGTTTTTACGCTATCTGGCCCAGGATTGCCTGAAAACCAGACCTCCCATAAGCTTCTTCAAAAATTTTCTGGTGGAAACTGACGGAGAACACAAAAACCGGCTGGATATCAAGGCCAGAGGTCTGGTGCCCTTCTGGGACTTTGCCAGGGTCATGGCCCTGCGCCACTCCATTGACGAAACCAACACCCTGACCCGTCTGGAAATTCTGGCTGCAAATTCCCACCTGCCTGAAGAACTTTATAACAGAGCCAGGGAATCCTATGAATTTCAGATGCAGCTGAGATTTTTGAATCAACTGCGGCTCATGGAGGAAGGAGAACAGCCCCATAATTTTATCAATCCGGCTGAACTGAGTGACCTGGAAAAACAGACCCTCAAGGGTGCTTTCTCTGTCATATCCAGCCTGCAGAGTTTTCTTAAACAGACCTTTAAACTGAATATGGCCTGAACCATGATCCAGAACATAATCCTGTCCGGGCTGCTGAATGATTTTCAGCCCCAGAACCTCTTTCGATCCAGACCCAGGCACCCTCTTCTGGATGAGAACAGAAAGTTCTTCAATGACTTCAGCCAGGATCAGCCCCTGAAAGATTATGAGTTCACTGTTCTGGACACTGAACTCACTGGATTGAATCACAAAAAGGATGAAATTGTATCCATAGGTGCTGTGCGCATAAAAAACCTGCGGATCGATCTGCAGGACAGCTTTTACTGCACTGTCTGTCCAGACTGTGAAATGTCCAAGTTAAGTACCCTGATCCACAGGATAACTCCAGGGCTTGTGCGCAACGCACCTCATATAGCAGACATTCTGCCGGAATTTCTTGATTACTGCGGAAACACCCTCATCGTGGGACACAACATAGACATGGACATGACCTTTCTGAACAAGGCTTTGAAAACCCACTTCAGAGGAATTCTGCATAACCCGTGTCTGGACACCATGCGCCTGGCCAGAATTTTTCGGGAAGAACAGTGGATCAACTATTATGACCGTTACAACCTTGATGTTTCATACAACCTGAAAAACCTGAGCCAGGAATACGGTCTGCCTGTATTTCCGGAACATAATGCCCTCAATGACGCCACTCAGACTGCTTATCTGTTCATGTATCTGGTTCATAAGCTCAGTGGCGGATCCATCAAAACCCTGAAAGATCTGTTCATGGCAGGGAGAAGCTGGCGCTGGATTTATTAGCTGCCTGCTTAAAATATAACACCTGAGAGGAGGTAATCATGCAGAAAAGTTTGCAGGAGTATTGGGCAAAAAACCTGAGACTCATCACCATCTTGCTCATTATTTGGGCTACAGTGTCCTATGGGTTCGGAATCATTCTGGTCAACCCTCTAAACTCCATATGGTTCGCTGGATTTCCGCTTGGGTTCTGGTTTGCTCAGCAGGGATCCATCTACGTGTTTGTAATACTGATTTTTGTGTACTGCTTTCTCATGAACAAGCTGGATCGGGAATACGATGTTGATGAAAAATAATATCATCTGCTGTCCTTAATTTGCGAACTATCTGAGGAGGGATGCTTTATGTCAATATTAACCTGGACCTATATAATGGTCATCTTGTCTTTCGGACTTTATCTCTTTATCGCCTGGAGATCCAGGGTTAAAGAAACCAAGGGATTTTACATTGCAGGAGCGAGTGTGCCTCCTCTGGCCAACGGAATGGCCACCGCGGCTGACTGGATGAGCGCAGCCTCCTTTATTTCCATGGCCGGTCTGATCTCCTTCATGGGCTACAGCGGAGCAGTCTATCTCATGGGCTGGACCGGAGGATACGTGCTTCTGGCCCTTCTTCTGGCTCCTTATCTTCGCAAGTTCGGCAAATTCACAGTGCCTGACTTTGTTGGTGACAGATATTATTCCGACGTAGCCAGATTCGTAGCCCTGGTCTGCGCCATCTTTGTCTCCCTGACCTATGTGGCCGGACAGATGCGCGGAGTTGGCATTGTTTTCAGCCGTTTTCTGGAAGTTGACGTGAATACCGGAGTTATCATTGGCATGGCCATTGTTTTTTTCTATGCCTCTCTTGGCGGCATGAAAGGCATCACCTATACCCAGGTGGCCCAGTACTGCGTATTGATCATCGCCTTTATCATCTGCTCTGCCGCCATTTCCATGAAAGTAACCGGCAACCCCATTCCTCAGCTGGGCTTTGGCTCGGTCATCACTGAAGGTGAAAACGCAGGGCAGCACATCTTAAACGCCCTGGACGGCATCCACAAGGATCTGGGTTTTTCAGAATATACTTCAGCCTTTGGCCCCGGCGACATGAACATGCTTTCAGTCATATGCATCACCATGGCTCTTATGGTGGGAACCGCCGGGCTGCCCCATGTCATCATTCGTTTCTATACGGTTCCAAGCGTCAAGGCTGCCAGACTGAGCGCAGGCTACGCACTGCTCTTTATTGCCCTTTTATACACCACAGCCCCTACCCTGGCTGCCTTTGCCCGGTACTATATGATCGACTCGGTCAACCAGACTTCTTATGAAGAGGCCCCTTCCTGGTTTAAGAACTGGGAACAGACAGGGCTGGTGGCCTGGCTGGACAAGGACGACAACGGCATAATCAGCTACAGAAGCGGGCCTGCTTTCCAGGGCAAGCCCCAGTTTTCCGATGAACCAGGGGCCCACGGACAGAAAATGGTTACCAATACCCCCACAGACAATGCCAATGAACTTTATGTAGACCGGGACATCATTGTTCTGGCCAGCCCGGAGATGGCCAATCTTTCGCCGTGGATAATAGGACTGGTGGCTGCCGGGGGTCTGGCCGCAGCTCTTTCCACGGCCTCGGGTCTTTTAATAGTCATTTCCTCTTCTGTTTCGCATGACCTTTATTACCGGATCATAAATCGACAGGCCTCGGAAAAGCAGAGAATGCTTGTGGGCAGAACCATGGTTGGTCTTGGAGTGCTCATGGCCGGCTACCTGGGCATCAATCCGCCCGGATTTGTGGCCCAGGTGGTTGCCTTTGCCTTTGGCCTGGCAGCCTCATCATTCTTTCCCATCATTATCCTGGGCATCTTTACCAAATGGGTCAACCGTGAAGGAGCCATCGCCGGAATGATCAGCGGTATAAGTTTTACCATGTTCTACATCCTGCATACCAGATTCATGGGAGCTGATCCCTGGTTTTTCGGCATACCCCCTGAGGGCATAGGCACCATTGGCATGCTCCTCAATCTGCTTATCACCTCTGTGGTATCAAAAATGACCCAGCCTCCTCCTCAGGAAATCCAGGACCTGGTGGAAAGCGTCAGAACCCCCAGGGGAGCTGGTGCGGCAGTGGATCACTGATTCCGGTTTATTCCTGAAAGATACTGATTCAACCACGGCTGCGTCCAAAACGCGGCCGTGGTTTTTTATTGCCGGTACAGCTGTTGCTTTGACGATTTTTTTGATTTAATTATTATATGCAGCTGTTCATAATAAAATTTGCAACAGTTCAGCCATGGGAGCATTACCTGTTTGTAAATTTCAGGATAAATCAGGAAATTCAGGTCAGGCACGGGGACTGTCCCTGGCTTCGGGACTGTTTCCTGGGTGGATAAACCTTTTTTTATGTCCAAAGCAAACCCTGCGCCTGTATCATTTACAAACCGGTAATATACCCTCAGCCATTTGCATGAGGCACGGCTTCCTGCCCGGAGGCGGCACCCGGAGGGGAACTGGATCTTCCAGCGCCTGTTTTTCTGAGTCTTTTTCTTGCATCTTTAAAAAACAAGCGCCGGGGCACCCTGCTTTCCTTAAAAAGGGCTAAACTGTTACCAAAACATGAATTCCGGCCCAGGGCCTCAAAGCCCTATTCACTACTTACCACAAAAAGGAGGACGCAATGCTGATAAAAGACTGGATGAGCAAGGAGGTAACCACGGTTACCAAAGAGACCTCAATGCTCAAGGCTTCCAAAATCTTCAAGGAAAACAATTTTCGAAGATTGCCTGTGGTGGACGAAAACAACAAACTGGTGGGAATAATTACCGACCGGGATATCAAGGATGCCTCCCCTTCCAAAGCCACCACCCTTGATGTTCATGAGCTTTATTATCTGCTTTCGGAAATCAAAATAAAAGACATCATGACTCCCAATCCATTTACCATCAATATTGAAGACAGCCTGGAAAAGGCAGCCCTGAAAATGCTGGAAAAAAAGGTGGAAGGACTGCCAGTGGTGGATGAACAGGGCAATGTAGCCGGAATCGTAACAGAAACAGATATTTTCAAGGCCCTGATCAATATCACCGGCGCTTATCAGGGAGGGATAAAGATCGGCCTCAGGCTCGCCAGCCAGCCAGGCACCCTCAAACCGGTCCTGGAGCTGCTCAGAAACAGCAATGCCAGGCTCATTAGCATCCTGACCTCTTATGATCAGGCTGAACAGGGCTTCAGACACGTATATATCAGGATTCAGGAAATGGACAAATCACAGGAAAATGAGCTGAAAAGCCAGATGGAGCTGAAATTTGATCTCCTTTTCTGGCTCAGAGACAATCCCTCATAAAACATCTAAACCCGGGAGTATTATTTAATGGCTGACAAGGTATTTTTATATGCTTTAAGCACCTGTATTCACTGCAAAAACACAAAAAAATTTCTTGAAAGCAACAATATAGATTTTGACTATGTCTATGTGGACAAACTGTCAGGACAGGAAAAAGAAGATGTCCTCAACCAGGTAAAAAAACATAATCCCAAACTTTCGTTCCCTACTCTGATTATTGATGACAGCAAAGTTATTGTGGGGTTAAAAAAGGATGAAATACTTGAGGCGCTGGAGAAACGACCCCGGAAAAACTGTAGGCAACCCTGAAAAAGATTCAGGAACCCGTGGGTTATTTTGTCAACAAGGACCAGGATCACTCAATCGCCCTGATGGTAAGGCTGGAAGACCACCAAGACAGGTACGGCTACATGGCTAGAACT
>CAZHCY010000187.1:0-5362 GCA_964531185.1 uncultured Desulfovibrionales bacterium
CATTTATGTTTACCTGGTAAGTGGACACTCCAGGAGTCAGAATTTCTTCCAGAGATTCATAATGAAACTCATACTTGTTCAGGCTTAAGGTTTCATCTTTGGCCATGACCACTTCCCTTTCATCGGTGAAAGGTCCTGAAAAGGCAACCCCCAGGACAATCATGGCAATGCCCAGATGAAGCAGATAAGCTGCCACCCCGGTTCTTCGCCTGCGCACAGATCCATTGGACAGAATATAAAGGGCGCAGGAAAAGATGCCGGCCACCCCTGCGGCAGCGGCAATAATGGGCAGGACCATTCTTATCCCCCCCAGATAGAGACCGGCCATGGTGAATAAAAATACAACGCCCACAAGAAGCAGATTGTTTCTGTGGGAAATCCCGTCCCTCCAGTTGAACCAAGGGCAGGCGCAGAGCAGAACAGCCATCAGAGTAAACAGAGGCAGGCAGACCATATTGTAAAAATCCGGCCCCAGCCCGATGGGACTGTCGGTCCACAGCCCGGAGATAACCGGCCACATGGTTCCGGTGGCCACAATAAATGCCAGGGCCAGAAAAAGCCACACACTGACAATCATCAGGCCCTGTTTGCTCCACAGGCTGTCCACAGCTTTTTTGTTCCCCTGCCCGGTCATGGCCACAAACAGAGTCAGGGCCAGCGAAACCAGCATCAGCACTGTCAGGGGAAATCCCAGGCCGCCTCCTCCAAATGAATGCAGAGAATCAATGATATTGCTTCTCACCAGAAAAGTAGCAAAAAAGCAGCTTATCAGACTTAAACAGATAAGGATCAGGTTGGTCTTGTGCAGAGTGTTTCTCTGTTTGCCGATAAGAGCTGTATGCAGAAAAGAAGTGCTCACCAGCCAGGGGATAAGGGATGCATTTTCCACAGGATCCCAGGCCCAGTATCCGCCCCAGCCCAGTTCCATATAGGCCCACCATCCTCCCAGCAAAATACCTCCGCCTGTGAGGAAAGCCCAGGCAAACAAGACCCAGTTCCTGGTCTGAAAAAGCCAGGACCTTTGATCATTGCTGAGCCACCCGGCCAGAGCCATGCAGGCTGGAATGGTAAACCCGGCATAGCCCAGAAAAGTCATGGGCGGATGAAATATCATGCCCACATTCTGCAGCAGGGGGTTAAGCCCACGGCCGGAGGGCGGCGCAGGATCCATTATCTCAAAAGGATTGCTGGGGCCGGTAAGCATAAGCAGGAAAAAGGCCTGAACCATGAAAAAAAAGCCCCAGAAAAAACCTTTGTTCAGGGTGGAAAGATTTTTATATACCGGCGAAAGGAGCAGCACCAGGCCCATGAAGCTCATTACCAGCTGCCAGAAAAGAAAAGAGCCTTCCTGTCCGGCCCAGAAAGCTGAAAATCTGTAAACCAGGGGCAGAAAATCATCTGAATAGCGGTATACATAGGAAAAGGAGTAATCCTGCATCAGAAGAGCCTGCAGCAGAATCAGGGAACTCAGGACTATCAGGCCGGCGGAAAATTTGTGGCCCCTTTCCATCCAGGGCACATACCGGTCGTGGTTGTTCCGGGCTGTGAAAACCTGCCAGAAAAACAGCAGTCCCATGACTGAATAAACCAGGAGGGCGGCCAGAAGAAGAGAAAAACCTATATATTGCATCTGAAGTTACCGTTGGGTTGATATTTTGAACCAGTCAAAAGATTAACAAAAAAGGATGGAGTTTATCCATCCTTGGAGTCAGGGGCTTTTGAGGCTCATGGATCAGGGATTTCCTCAAGGCTTTAAAATCCTGAAAACATAAGGCCCTGGCCCTGGTTATTTAAACATGACATGCAAAAACACCGCACAAGACACCGGCTGGCAGGACATTTTTAAAGCTTTCCTTCTGATCTTGACAGTCAAAAATTCTCTATCAAGGTCTTGTATTTAATGACAATTTCCGGAATTCTGAATGTCCGCATCATTATCAGCTTCAACAGCCTGATTTCTTTATCTTTACCTTTAACTTTTAACTCTCAAGTTCTGATGTCTGCAGTCAAAGGCAAACAGCCCGGCCGGTCAGGGCATCATTACAGACCCGGAAAAAGACCGGACTCAATAAGGCACTTCATCAGGGTGGCTGCCCCCTGCGGATTCATACTTGGAAGCACATTTGGTCATCAGGGAGGAAGCCATGAAAACCCGTCTTGAAGGATCAAGCCCCCCTTCCACGATCACTTCCACTCCAGAATCAAAAAGATCAGGAACAGCTCCTGAATATTGCACCCGGATCACCTTGTCCTTGTCCTGCTTGTCCACCAGGTTAAAGGCCACTCCCAGGGAATCCTTATCCCGGACTATGTCCTTGTTTCCCACCATGCCAAACAGCCTGGCCTTGCCCAGGTCATGGGACTCCACAGCCAGAGCCTCGGATACCTCCAGAAAATAGGTGCTGTTTTGGGAAATACTGGCCACCATCAGATAAGCCACTCCGGAAAAAATCAGCCCAAAAGCGGCTATATACATCAGCCTGGATCTTTTTTTGCCAACCATGGTCGTCCTCTGCATAAATTTATTATTCCACCGGACACTTAAAAATTTTGCAACAGTCTTAGCCATTTGCATGAGACACAGGGACTGGCTGTCCCAGCGCTGGATTTTTCTGAGCCTGTTTCTTTCGTCAACCAGAAAACAAGCGCTGAAATGCCTGTTATCTGGTTTTCCAAGAAAAGGGCTGAACAGTCACAAAATTTTCAACAAAGAGCATATCGTTCTACTAAACCAGTCATGCCTGAACCGGAAGGCAGTTTCCCCCTGTCCCGGCAAACTTCTGCTCAAGATCTCTTGCTGGCTGACAATGTTCAGCCTTTAGCACTTCCAGGATACTGACGGCTGAAACGCCTGGTTCCCATAACCGTTCTTTAATTAAGTTGCAAACTTTTGGCGGTAAACTTTAAAACCCTTGCCCGCCGGCTTATGTCAGGACAATACAAACAGGTATGAATTATTTCCTGACTGTCCAGCAAAAACTTTATCTGCAAAGGCAAGCCGTATTGCCGGCCGCATAAAAATCAGCCTGAAACCGCCTGATCTGAAACATTAAACCCTATTTCCCGGGTTTTCAACAGCTAATTTCAGAGGCCACGCCGGCCTTTTCCAGCCCGGCCCGGATGTATGACAGTCAGAAGCGTGGTTTCTTTCCGGCAACCCAGAATCAAATATTTTAAAGGCAGCCGGGCTGAAAGCCAGAAATTCATGGACTCTGGGCCGGCCTGAGCCTGGAGCGCTGAAACACAGGGCCTTGCTTCCGGCCCCTGCCCAGAAGCTCTGCTCAGCCCTGCTCCCTGGGCAGGGTCAGCCTGTTGCGGCGTTCCCGGGCCAGCTGGCGCATATCAGCCACTTCGTCGGTCTCGTCCACAATCTCCTTGCCCAGGATTTCCTCCAGCACATCCTCCAGGGTCACCAGTCCGGCGATGCCCCCGTATTCATCAATAACCATAAACAGATGCACTCGAGATTCCAGAAATTTTATGAGCAGTTTGTCCAGACTCATGGTTTCCAGCACAAAATCAGCCGGCTTCATCAGGTCTTCCAGCTGAAGGCTGTCCTGATCATTGGCCAGGGCCTCCAGCACCTCCCTTCCGTAAATAATGCCTACTATCTCTTCAGGATCATTGTTTTCATATACAGGTATCCTGCTGTGGGGCCACACGGTTTTGCACTTTCTGTATTCTGAAACCGACATCTGCGCTGGCAGGGAGAAAATGACCATTCTGGGGGTCATTATGTCCCGGACCATTTTTTTGTCCAGGGAAAGGATGTTTTGAATGGATTTTTCCTCAGAAGGCTTGATTATTCCGGATCTCCTGGTCATGCTTATCATGGCCAGCAGATCTTCCTCCGAAGCCTTGGGAGTCAGTTTGCCTTTTTCCAGAAGCCTTACAATCTTTTTGGTAACAAAAATAAGCGGAGTGAACAAAAGCACCAGAATGCGCAGGGGTTCAGCCAGCACTGCAGCCACACTGGTGCTGTATATGACTCCCAGGGTCTTGGGGATGATTTCAGAAAAGACAAGAATGATCAGGGTAAAGACCAGGGTGAAATAGACCATGCTCTCATCGCCGAAGACATTGGCAGCTGCAGCACCGGCCACAGCAGCTCCTGCTGTGTTGGCAATGGTGTTCAGGGTGAGCACGGCCGTGATGGGCCGGTCTATCCTGGAGCGCAGAGCATAAAGAATCTGACCGCTTTTGCGGTTGTCCTTTTTCAGTCTTTCGATGAAACTCCACGGCACTGAGTACAAAGCGGCTTCAGCCAAGGAACAGAAGGCTGAAATAATGACCGCCAGGGAGAAAGCAATGATAAGCTCCCACATAAGTTCTTTCAGATTAGCATATACATTGACTCCAGGCAAGCTTAAAGATTATGAATAGCGCCTTGACGGCAAGTGGTGGTCCTTGCCGCACCCAATTCAACCTGCAGGGGGCCTAAGCTGAAAATAAAAAACATTTTCCTGGACCGGGACGGGACCATCATCAGGGACCAGCATTACCTTAAAGATCCGGACCGGGTGGTCTTTCTGCCCGGAGCCCTGGAACTGCTGGCCAGGATGCGGCAGGCAGGGCTGAAAATCTACGTGGTCACCAATCAGAGCGGAATAGCCAGAGGATACCTGACCAGCCGGGATTATCAACAGGTCCATCAAGCCATGCTGAACCTTATGCACCAGCAAGGCACCGGCATTGATGACAGCATGTTCTGCCCTCACGGCCCGGATGAGAACTGCTCCTGCCGCAAGCCTGCCCCGGGCATGTGGAAGACCCTGGCCGGATCCCACCGGCTCAAGGCCGGGGAAAGCATTGTCATTGGAGATAAAATGTCTGACCTGCTCTTTGGAATGAACTCAGGGTTCAGGGCCGGAGTGCTGGTACTCACCGGCAAAGGCAGACAAACCCTGGAAGACCTGCCCTGCCCCGGTACCTGGTCAGGACCCTTTCAGACCACAGAAGTGCAGGGTTTTTCGGTCATTATTGTCAGGGATCTTAACGGGGTCTGGGCCTGGCTCAAAGACAGGATATGAGCATGGATCTCAAATCCATAGGAATATGGCAGACAGCCTTTCTGGGGGATGCAGTCCTGACCCTGCCTTTGGTGCATACCCTGGCTCAGAATTTTCCTGAGGCCAGGATCCATTTTTTTGTCAGAAAAGGACTTGGCCCGCTGTTTGCTCCTCAGCCCGGGATCGTGGTCCATGAATTTGACAAACACGGCCAAAGCCGGGGGTTGCCGGGAATCAGAAAAATCTCCGCACAGATCAGGTCCCTTGGTCCGGATCTCTGGGTTTCAGCCCATTCCAGCCTCAGAAGCGCCCTGATCTCCAGACTTTCCAGGCCTGGCATGAGCATTGGATAC
>CAZHCY010000188.1:0-5339 GCA_964531185.1 uncultured Desulfovibrionales bacterium
TCACCCGCTTGAGCTGAATTTTTGAAGTTGAATGCCTGTTGGATTGCCAAGTGGATGACGGGAGAGCCAGTCCCCGTGCCTCATGCAAACGGCTAAACTGTTACGTTTTGACAAACCTGAATTTTCCGGAATATACTTAAAATTTTACAGGCCATAAGGAGTTTGAAATTATGAAAGGCTTGCCAAAACACATGCTATAAGGTAATTACCATAATCTGCCGTGCCCCGGGCTTTATCTTTTTCCAGTGTCTGATTTGTTTTTTTCGTAACAGTTCAGCCCTTTTTAAGAAAAGCAGGGGGCAGGCAACCCAGCCCTGGTTTTCGATTGATGTAAACACAGATTTGGAAAAAACAAGCGCTGGGGGAGCCAGCCCCCGTGCCTCATGCAAATGGCTGAACTGTTACATTTTTACTTTGTCCTGCAACCCTATAAAAAGGAGACTCCCATGTTAAAAAAAGTTTTACCCTTCATGATCTTTTGCTTTGCTCTTTTATCTTCCGGGTTTCAGGCTCAGGCCGCGCCCCAGATCCAGGTCAGCGGACCTGAATCGGTGAGCCTTGGTCAAAGCGTCCAGCTTAAGGCCTCTACTTCCGGCGGAATTCAGGAAGACTATTTCTGGTATGTTTCTTCCTGGTTCGGTGAACAGCGGCCCTTTTCCCTGGGAGACAACGGAACCGTAACCGGACAGGCCCTGGGAAAAGGCACCATAAGTGTCATGGGGCTTTCCAGCGCAGCAGCAAAAACCTTTGAATTTTACACTGATTCCGGTAAAGAGCTGACCCTGCTCATGAGCATGAATCAGATTTTTACGGACCAGGGCATAGGCATGGAGATTGACTGTGAAGTAATGGAAGAACCTGAACCAGGGACCAAGCTGGCTGCCGGAGTCATGGTGGACGAACAGTTTTATTTTCTCCCGGGACTGACTGCGGATTTAGAGTGGTTCAGCCAGGATCTTAAGCAGGGCAAACACGAAATAATCCAGTTTTCTGTTGACGCCCTGCCCTATAATACATACACCTTCGCAGCTGCAGCCTTTGATCAGGACATGCAGATCATCAGCAATGTGGCTGTGCAGGAATTTAAAGGAGGTTACCGTGGATTTTAAGCCGTGCAGGAGCAGGGGATTAGTGATCCTTAATCCTCGTCTTCCCTTTTGACTGACAGATATGATCCAGTACTTGAACCGGATAAAGGGATTATAACCATCAACTGCCCAAAAGCACCCTTGAAATGAACTACCACCTGCTCATTGAAGCCCGGGACCGCATGGGCCTGGTCCATGCCATCAGCGGCGTGCTCTATGATTTCGGCTTGAACATAGAACAGAACTATGAATTTGTGGACAAGGAACACCAGCGTTTTTTCATGCGCACTGAATTCTCCGGAGATATCGATGAACCAAAGCTGAAAGCTGAACTTGCCGCCAGACTGCCGGATATTCACATTTCCTTGACTCCCAAAAAAGACCGGAACGTAGTCATCCTGGCCACCAGAGAACCGCATTGTCTCGGGGATCTGCTCATCAGGGGGGCTTACGGCGAACTGGGCATGAATATCCAGGCCGTGATCAGCAATCATAAAGACCTTGAGCCCCTGGCCCGGAGTTTCCATATCCCCTATCACCACGTGCCTCACACTGGCCTGGACCGGCAGGGGCACGAATCAGGAATCCTGGATGCACTAAGGCCCTACAGTCCTGACTATCTTATCCTGGCCAAGTACATGCGGGTGCTCAGTCCTTCCTTTGTGGAGCGTTATCCCCAAAGGATCATCAATATCCATCACTCCTTTCTCCCGGCATTTGTAGGAGCTGCTCCCTACAGACAGGCCTATGAACGCGGGGTGAAAATTATCGGCGCCACAGCTCATTTTGTTAATCAGGAACTGGATGACGGACCTATAATCACTCAGGGGGTGCTCCCGGTTACCCATACTTTCAGTGCAGAGGATATGGCCCAGGCCGGGCGGGATATTGAGAAACAGGTTCTGGCCAGGGCTTTGAAGCTGGTCTTTGATGACCGGGTATTCATAATGGGCAAAAAAACCATTATCTTTGAATAGCAGGGAAACACATTATTCACCCCCGGACCAGCGGGACACCTGCTTAACTGTCATCCTCCCCGGCTTAATACGGCCGTGGACATGCCCAGAAAGATAAATACCGCTCCTGCCGCCCATCTGCCCAGCCGGCCGACCCTGTTGCCCGAGCGCAAAAGCGAGGCTATGCTTCCTCCCAGCAGCCCCACCCCGGCATCAATGGGCAGAGTGACCACCACCATCACCAGGCCCAGGGTCAAGAGCTGGAACGGTACATTACCCCTGGATGGATCAATGAACTGAGGAAGAAAAGCCAGAAAGAACAGAATCACTTTGGGATTGAGCAGATTGGTCAGAAGGCCCTGACAGAAAACGCTTCCAAGTCTTTTGTGCTGATCAAGCCTGACTTCCTGCATTTCGGTCCTGCTGAAGATATTTTTCAGACCCAGATAGACAAGGTACAGGGCACCTGCGTATTTTATCATGCTGAAAGCCAGAGGGGAGGAAGCCACCAGGGCTGAAAACCCCAGAGCCGCAGCCAGGGTATGCACCAGCACCCCTGTATGCACCCCCAGGGCTGAAACCACTCCAGAGACCCTTCCCTGGGTCATGGACCGGGTGGCAATATACAGCATGTCAGGTCCCGGGGTCAGAGCCAGCACTATTGCCGCTGTGCAGAATAAAAAAAGATTTTCCATATAAATCCTGACACCATTCCTATGAAATTATTTCCAGCACCCTCATGGACAGCCTCACTGCCTTATGAACCTGAGCTCAGGCGCGGCCCTTCATCCACCCGCCTGGGACATCCTCTGATCATCCCCATACCTGCCAGGAATTTAAAGTCTCCGCCTTCTGCAGCTTCAGAATCCCTTTGCCGGAAACACGGACGCTCCCTTGTGTATGCAGCCGGCCTGGTCAGGGACCCGGCCATGCCCCGGCCCCGTCAGGTGGTCAAAATCCATGACTGGTCGATTTTCAAGCTTCTGACTGCCGGGCCCTTCAAGCCCTCCAAATCCTGGCGCTCATTCCAGGCAGCCTGCCTTCTGCAACAGGCCGGACTGGCCACGCCGCTTCCCCTGGCAGTTATGGAATCCAGGCTTTGGGGTTTCATCAGGGAAGACATATATATCTGTGAAGAACTGACTTGTTGTGGAAGCCTGAGGGACATGCTCAAAGATCCTGGCTCCAGTCATAAAGATATTAAGACCTGTCTCAAGTCAGCAGCAGAATATATCCTGGCCATGCATGACCTGGGAATATGGCACAGGGATTTAAATCCCGGCAATTTTCTGGTCCGCGCCAGAAATGACAATCTTGAACTGTGGCTCATTGATCTGGGCCGGACCAGGATAAAAACTGATCTATCCATCTCCTGCCGGGCCAGAGATCTGGCCAGAATGGATCTTTACGGCTGGCATGAGTATTTTTTTCACCACTACTGCGGCAGCCGCTATGATCCCCAAGACCTCATGAAAATGGCCCGGCAGGCCAGAATAAAGCGGAATCTCTGGCGCCGGGCCGTTTCCTGGAGCCGTCCTTTGCGGGCAAAAATCCGCTCCTTTTGGGTCTGAAAACAGTTATTCTTACCCATTGCCCGGAGCCTGGCTATTCCTCCTGCAGCAGGCCCTGCTCCTGAAAATACTTCATTATATTGCCCCCGCCCAGCAGAATAACCCTTTTGCCTCCGGGGTAATCAGCTATCATCATGGGAACCCCGCGGTACCCGTTGCCCTGGAAAAAACTCCTGGCCCTGAATATCTTTTCAGTCAGGTTATCCGGGATTTTTACATCCGGAGCTTTTGGGTCCTGCTCCAGGTCAACAATCTTCTGCAGAAGATTACCTTTTTTTCCGGCCTCTTCCTGAATCCAGGCAATTTTTTTAAGATCACTGTATCCAGTGTCCAGAGGATAAAATTTCCAGGAAAACCTTTCTGGATCATTAAGGGCCAGACTGCCCAGCACATCAGCACAATGAGGGCAGTGCAGACTGAAGAAATAATGAAACTCAGGACCTTCCTGCTCAGCCTCTGGCCCGGACCAGGCTATGCCCGGGACCTGATTTAAAAGCGGGGTCCGGTCCGGCACCTGAATAATCCCTCCAGCTGCAGCCCCTGCAACCCAGATCCCCACTCCCAGGATCAGGATGGACCACTGTTTCCGGGTCAGACTCACAAGCACCAGGACAGCTGCCAGGGACAATCCCACCACGATGCACAAATGACAGTTTTCCTTGATGGAAATGAACTGGAATCCCAGCAGGGCCCCGTCAAAGGCCAGAGCACCCAGGAGCATAAGCGTAAGCAGCCCCCAGATCCATTCCCGGCTTGTTTGGCGGGCTGCAATTAAAACCAGAAACAGAACCCCAAAAAAAGCACACCCAAGAACAATCAGGTTCAGTTCACTTATCCGGATATAATCCCCCACAATGGCGCAGGCGCTTGAAGGACAAATGCTTTCTCCCCGGTACTGCCTGAAATATATATCCAGTCCAAGCCCGGCGGTAACCAGCAGCAGGAAGGCCTGCAGCAGTCCGCAAGCGGTTGGTTTCTTTTTAAGATTCATGACTGCCTTCTCGTTTTATGAAAAAGTTTTCCAGAATTTCTGGGTCTGTTTGATGGATATTTAACCACAATCTGTTCTGAGCATGAAAAAGATCCGGATGAAGCCCCATGGTCAATGCCCTGAGAACAAGCTGTCCAGCTGCTGTCCACTCAGGACTGTTTAGATCTGCAAGCCGGCTGATCTCCCGGGCTAATCTGTTCTCCATGATCTGACGCTGAAACGGATTGTATTTAAAGACCTCCTTCCAGAAGTCCTCCAGGTCAGGGGAGTGCCCTTTAGATTTCAGATGCCCCAGCACAGCCCCGGGCCAGGCCCCGCCCGTGCCCCCCAGCGGACAAGCCTGGCCCTTTTCAAAAGACATGCCCACAAGGGTCTGGTAAGCCTCGGGAATTTTTGCCATCTGCTTCCAGATCCTGCCCTCGATCTGCTGGTCCAGGATGGAAAAAATATAGTTTCTGAGCCTTTTGTCCAGATCCGCAAGGGTGAAGGGCTGGTCTTCAGCCGCTATTCCAGGGCCGTTTTCCGGGGTTTTCAGGACAGGAAACCAGGCTTGAACCTGCTCCCCGGTTCTGGTCCACTCCAGGGTTGTTTTGACCTCCTGGTCACTGCTTTCCAGGACGGCCTTCAGCCCGGGAAAAGAAAGCTCATGGCCGCTTTGCCCCAGGCTCAATCCGGTCACGGCCATCTGGGCCGGAGTGATTCTTCTGGGCAGCACCAGTCTGTTCCATATTTC
>CAZHCY010000189.1:0-5282 GCA_964531185.1 uncultured Desulfovibrionales bacterium
CCCAGGCCCTCAGCCGCAAGATCCCCGGGCAGAAGCACAGGTCCGTTCCCCTGCCAGACCAATCGAATGGCAAGGGACGTTTCATTGCTATGGTCCGAGGCCCGGGCCTCTTCCGGATGCAGCACCTCCAGTTCACCCCCGCTGCCCAGATCCAGCACATGGCCCCTGGCAAGGGTCCTGGAAGCAACGCCCTGCCTGTCAAGGGCCTGTCTGATCCTTGCAGCATCCCTTTCCTGGGGCTTGAGACCGTTATGCATGAAAGCTTCCGCCCCCATGTATTTCAAAGGATAGATCAAGCCTCCGTAGTGATCCACATGGGGATGGGTCATAATGATTGCGTCCAGTCTCTCCGGGAATTTTCTCCAGGTCAGGGCTGGAGTCACCAGTCTCTGGCCCAGGTCGTATTCCGGATTCCAGCTCCCGCCGCCGTCAATGAGCACTCTTTCTGAATCAGGCAGTTCCAGGATCATGCCCTGGCCCTGACCTGTATCCAGCACCCGAAGAGTCAGCCCTTTGTTTCCCGGCCTTTCAGCCAGGGGCAGGACCGCCAGAACCATGAGCAGGAATAATCCTGCTGCGGTCAGTTTGTTTTGCAGGCTGAGCTCTTTTCTGTAAACCAAAACAAGGATCAGAATCCAGTAGACCAAAGTATGTGTCCAGCCCGGTCTGGGAGTGATCACCGGCTGCAGAAATCCCATCCTGTCCAGACCCTGGACTGCGCTGACAAACAGATTCAAAGCTCCAGCTGCAAGCTCCATAAAAAGGCTGCCCACAAGTTCCATCCCAGGAATCAGGGATATGATCAGCCCGGCAAACCCGGCCGGAAGCACACCCACGCCCAGCACCGGCAGCCACAGCAGATTCAGATAGACATGAGGACTCAGGTAGTTAAAAGTCCAGGCCTGAACCGGGAGCAGGGCCAGATTGGCGGCCAGGGTCACTCCGGCCAGGGTGCAGAAATAGCGAAACAGCCTGCTTTTCCGGGCCAGATCCAGGTGATCCAGAAACCCGTTCATCACCGGCAGACAAAAGGCTATCCCGGCCACTGCAGCCAGGGACAGCTGCAGCCTCAAATCAAAAACCGCCCAGGGGTCTGTAATAATTATTATCCCTGCCGCCAGAAACAGACCATCCACCAGAACCCTTTTCCGGTTCAGAAAAAGAAGCAGCCCCCAGCTGGCAAACATTATGCCTGATCTGACAAGTGTAGGCGGTGCCTGTCCCATCCAGATGTAGGTCAGGCAGAAAGGTGCGGCCAGGATGACCCCCAGCTTGGCATAGGGCAGGTAAAGATAAATGCGCGGATATGCATAACCGGCTGCTGCAGCCAGCAGAAAACCCAGTCCGGTCATCACCCCCAGATGCATTCCGGACAGCGCCAGGGTGTGACTCAGAGAAGAAAGGCGGATCTGTTCCAGAAGCTCAGGGCTCATGAGATAGCGGTCCCCAAAGAGCAGACCCAGCCCCAGGGCCTTGACCTGGGTCTGCCGCTTTTCAGACAGGCCCTGAAGTTCAAAGCCCTGAAGCACTTTGCTTTTCAGCTTTTCCCTGGCAATGCTTCCAGCACTTGGCTCCCCCTTGACTTTGTACCAGAAGTGTTCACCTTGGGTATAAGCCCTCCAGTGAACATCCTGCACCCTCCAGAAAAACTCGGAATTCCAGACCCCGAAATTGCCCAGCCCGTGGATGGGTCTGACCTTGAGATGGGCCTGGATGCTCTGTCCCTTATGCAGGACAGTATCGCCCTCCTGCCAGGTCCAGACCAGACACCCTGGAAGCTTTTGCTTTTCCTCTCCCCGGCCCAGAAAAAGATCCTGAAGCACTACCCTCTGCCTTTTTCCAGGCAGAAAAGCGCTGTTTGTGACCTTTCCCTGAACAACCACCTTCTGGCCGGTCTTTATTTGTTCAGGAATGATCTCCGGAAGATCAGGCAGGCTGAACCAGGCTGTTCCCAGGCCCAGACAGTACAGGGCTGCAGCCAAAGCATTCAAATACCTTGTTTTAAGGGGGAGAAACAAAAAGACCAGCATCAGGCTGGTCAGGCCGGGCCAGGGATATTTCAGGGTCCAGATTCCCAGTCCATAGACCAGGACCAGTTTCTGCCACGGCAGGAGGCCGGCTGGGGGGGATGAATCCGGGGGGTGACGCACTTTGTCTTGACCCTCGGGTACAGCAATTTATGATTTCCTGAGCCCCTGCCTGGGTTTGCTTCCTTCAGACGGCCCCAGGATGCCGTCTTTTTCCATCTGCTCGATAAACAGAGCCGCTTTATTATAGCCGATGCGAAATCTCCTCTGGACCAGTGAAATGGAGCCTTTGCCCTGATCCATGACAAATTCCACAGCCTGGGCATATTTGGGATCATCAATAATGGGATCATTTTCCAGATGCTCGCTGCCGCCCTGGGAATCATTCTTCTTCCACTGGGCAAAATCAACATCAAAGTCCAGCTGAGCCTTCATCTCCCAGAATCTGACCACTGCAGCAATCTCATCCTCATCCACAAAGGCCCCGTGCACCCGCTGCAGCTGGCCTCCACTGGTCTTAAAGAGCATATCCCCCTGTCCCAGAAGGTATTCTGCCCCTACTGCGTCGAGTATGGTCCTGGAGTCGTGTTTGGAACTGACCTGAAAAGCTATCCTGGAAGGAAAATTGGCCTTGATGATGCCTGTGACCACGTCCACTGAAGGCCGCTGAGTAGCCAGAATGATGTGGATGCCCGATGCCCTGGCCAACTGGGCCAGTCTGACAATGTCCACTTCCACTTCCTTGGCCGCAGTAAGCATAAGATCAGCCATTTCATCTATGATCAATACCAGATATGGCATGGGGGCCAGATCCTCCAGCCCTTCTGGCCTGTCCTGGCCCATGGCGGCCAGTTTCTGATTATAACCTTCAATATTGCGCACTCCAAGCCTGGCCATGTGATCGTAACGGGTTTCCATTTCAAACACGGCCCAGTCCAGGGCGTTTTTGGCCAGATTCATGTCTGTAACCACAGGATGGACCAGATGGGGGAGGTTGTTGTAAACTGCCAGCTCAATCCGCTTGGGGTCAATCAGCAGAAGCTTGAGCTCTTCAGGGCTGAACCTGAAAATAAGACTGAGGATCAGCGAGTTAAGGCATACGCTTTTGCCTGTCCCGGTGGCCCCGGCCACCAGCAGATGAGGCATGCGGGCCAGATCCTCCACCCTGGCCTGACCCTGAATATCTTTGCCCAGAGCCAGAGGCAGACGGAATTTGTTTTGGGAAAAAGCCTGGGCCTCAAGGACATCCCGCAGATAAACCACCTGCCGGTCCTCATTGGGAATTTCCACCCCTATGGTATCCTTGCCCGGCAGCGGAGCCACAATACGCACTGCTGACGCCTTCAGGGCCAGGGCCAGATCATCACCCAGGTTGGCCACCCGGCTGATCTTGATGCCCGGGGCCGGTTTGAATTCAAACATGGTCACCACAGGGCCGGGCTGCACATTCTGCACTTCTCCCTGGATGGAAAAATCCTCCAGGCAGGACTTGAGGGCCAAGGCCATGCCCTTGAGTCCTTCTTGGTTCACTTCCGGCCCTTTGTCCGGAACATCCTGCAAAAGACTCACCGGCGGCAGTAAATAACCATGTACATCCTCAGAGGCCGGGCCCCCCCCAGTGCCTGCAGCCTGCCCTGGCTTACCCGGCCTGGGCATGGCCCGGGGCTTGTTTTTCCTTTCTGTGTTTTTTTTTACCTTGCCAGTGCTGTCAGACCCGGCCCTGGGCCTGCTTTCACCCCTGTTCTGCAAAAAGTCCCAGGCCCTTCTGAAGGCAGACATCCATGAAAATCCTGCACTTAGCTGCAAGCCGGCCAGCAACAGAAACACATTGGTCAGCAGAGTGCCCCAGAAATTCAAAAAGGAATGAGCAGTCCTGTAAATGCTCTGTCCGGCAAGGCCTCCGCCGCTCATCTGAAGCAGAACAAGCTGGTGCCGAAAATACGGGAACTCAAGCCAGACCAGAATGGAAACATAAATCAGCCCCAGACCCAGCCAGCGCCACCACCTGATATTCAGACCCGGAAGAAACAGAACCGCGGCAGCATAAAGCCCGGCTGCCGGACAGACCACTGCACCCAGACCCAGAAGCTCCACCAGAGTCCCGGCCAGATATGCTCCTGCTGTGCCCGCGATATTGACAACTTCATGCTCTGGTCCCGAATAGCTGTTAAACGTGGGATCCAAAGGCGAGTATCCTGCCAGACTCACTGCTGAAAACAACGAGACAAACAGCAGCAAAAGGGCTGGTATCTCCCGGGTCAGCCTGCTTCCATCCATAAAATCTTCCGCGGACCTACTTGTTTTCCCGGCCCAGATATTCTTTGGTCCTGGTATCCACCTTGACCATATCTTCCTGGTTGATGAACAAAGGCACATTGATGACCAGCCCGGTCTCCAGGGTGGCCGGCTTGGATGCTCCGGAGACTGTATCCCCTTTGATGCCGGGCTCAGTCTCTGTAACCCGCAGCACCACAGCTGCCGGCAGATCAATGTCCAGGGGCTGTCCATTGTAGAACAGGGTCTTGACCGTCTGTCCGTCCATGAGAAAACCGCCCTTGTCTCCCATGGCTTCATCCGGGATATTAATCTGCTCATAAGTTCCCATATCCATGAAAACATATCCGCTGCCGTCATGGTAAAGATACTGCATGTCTCTGGTCTCCATATCCGGCTTGGCCACTTTTTCCCCGGAACGGAAGGTCTGATCCACAGCTCCGCCGGTGAGCATGTTTTTAAGCTTTGTGCGCACAAAGGCTCCGCCTTTGCCAGGCTTGACATGCAGAAAATCAACTATCTCATACGGAGTTCCGTCCATCTCGATTTTAAGTCCGCGTCTAAAGTCAGTGGTGGTAAGCATTTTTTTTCACCTGCATATTGTTTTTATTCAACAGCCCGGTTTCTGCAGATTCCCAGTCCGGTCTGTCTGAAGCATCTGATTCAGGGCAGGCCTGCTTCCCAGGCAGGGGGCATTGGCCGGAACCTTTTTTCAGCACCATAATCCCTGACAAGGCTGTTTCCTGAAAGACCTGCTGCCAGGAAGAGCATTGCCAGACATTAACCTCCGGGTTTGACAACTGAACTGGAAACCAGACTGTTCTGCAACAGTTCAGCCGCTTGCATGTGGCCCTGGGACTGGTTCTCCCAGGGCCTTTTTTTTAAGTCTTAATGTTTACTTGACAGTCAAAAATTATCTATCAACATCTTGTATTTACTGACAATTTCCGGAATTCTGAATGTCCGCATCATTATCAGCTT
>CAZHCY010000190.1:0-5280 GCA_964531185.1 uncultured Desulfovibrionales bacterium
GGGTGACGGGGTGCCTGTCCCCTGCGCCCTTAAAAAGGGCTAAACTGTTACTCAAGTTCCAATAGTGACAACAGGTCAGCCCTTTTTAAGGAAAACCAGGCATGCCAGCGCTTGTTTCTGGGTTGAGGCAAACGTTCCCCCGGACGCGCCCGGGGAGCATTATGCGTCTTTATCAACCAGGATGGGGTCAGTCCCAGTGCCTCATGCAAATAGCTAAACTGTTACCTGTAATGTTTTCAAATGCTTTTTTTAGTGTTTTCCTTCAGGCCGGAATTCCGGAAGACCCGGCCCGGGGTATGGCTGTTGGCATTAAAACTGAAACATTTCCGTGCATGGCCCTGGGCTGAAAATTTCCAGCCGGTTCAAAGACCGCTGCCGCTTCCTGAACAGGCTGCAAGACTAAAGCCCCTCCATGGTGAACTGTCCATCCTTGTAAATGTTGATTTTTTCCTTGTTTTTGAGGTAAGCAGTCACTGTCTTTTTCTCTGTGTTCACCAGATCCCAGTGCATGGCTGAATCATTGAAACCCAGATCCCTTTTCTTTTCCGAAGACAACTCCCTGGAATCATAGGCATAAGTATCAGCATACGAAGCGCCCAGAGCCACATGGCAGTTGCCATTGGCACCTCCGAAATTCTCGTCATAAAGAGTATGGGCCATGAATCTGCTGATGCGGGAAAAACGCCTGTCCGTCAGGGAAAACTCACCAAGATAGGGAGCCCCATCATCCATACTCAGCTGTTTAAGCAGAAACTCCTGACCTTCCCTGGCCCTGGCTCTGGTTACTTTTCCATCCTTGAAGTCCAGGCGGACTCCGTGGACATAATTGCCGTTTCTGAATGAAGGCTGATCTGCGTAGTACACTCCTCTGGTCAATCTGCAGTCTGGAGAAAGAAAAAGTTCAAAACTGGGAATATTATGCCCGGAGACCCCCACCCATCTGCGGCTCTGCCCGGGATATACCTGAAGATCGGTATTTTCTGACTGCACATGAAAATAATCAACCTCCATGCTGTTCAGCCATTTCTTCACCCGGGTGGAGGTCTCAAATATCCCCTGCCAGACCAGAGCCGGATCGTGACGATCCAGATACACTGCCCTGACTATCTGCTGATGATATTCCTCAAGGGACATGCCTGCATTGTCAGCCAGTTCCTGGGTGGGATAAAGGCACAGGCTCCAGCCGAACCTCCCTCGGCTTTCCCGGCTTTCAAGGATATCCCGCAGATATTTTTTGCTCACTGAATATCTGCCGATTCTTGAAGGATCAATATCCTTGAGATGGGTCAGGGATTTAGGGCCAAGCAGAGATATGACCCCGTTCAGGTGAGAATAAAGCTCCTTGTCCCCCGGGATCTTGAAGTCAAGCTGCTCATCAGTTGCCCGGGAAAAAAAGGTCTTTTCCATCTGTTCAGGAAGATTAATGCGGATCACCGGGTGCATGCCCATGTCCAGCAGATGACTGTATATTCTGTCAGCCAGAGGAATGGCTGACTTGTCAGTGCGGACCATGACCAGGTCGCCTTTCTGAAAAGGGTCCTTGCGTGCTTTCTTCATCCCCCAGATCATCACCTGGGCATAGTTATCCAGTTGCTGGGAAGTAAACAATGAAATCTCCTTATTATAGAATTTTTTGGCATTGCCCGGCAACACCATCTATCTAAAACAGTCTCAACTGCAAAAACCATGTTTTGCAGTCGCAGGAGTCAGAAGTCAATGACCAGATGTCCGTCAAAACAGAAATTTAAGAAATTGGTTTTTGCTGAATGGTTTTTTTGTTGATTTTTTGCAGAAAAATCAACAAAAATCTGAGAAAAAATCTGTTTTTTACCGGCTGCTGGGAAAACATTATGCGTTTTTGACAACCAGGCCGGGAACAGTCCTGAATCCAGGGACAGTCCCTGTGCCAAGCCATAATTTTCTAATTTTGTAACAGGTTAGCCCTTTTTAAGGAAAGCAGGGCACCCCAGAGCTTGTTTTCTGGTTGATGTAAAAAACTTGAGAGTTAAAAGTTAAAGGTTAAAAGTTAAAGATAAAAATAAAGAAATCAGGCTGTTGAAGCTGATAATGATACGGACATTCATAATTCTGGAAATTATCAGTAAATACAAGATGTTGACAGATAATTTTTGAGTGTCAAGTAAAAAAAAGACCTGGAAAAACAAGCGCTGAGAGAGCCGGTCCCCCTTACGGGCTGTATACCTGCGGGCAGGAAGCCGTGCCTCATGCAAATGGCTGAACTGTTGCAATATTTGCTGTTTCAGCTGTTAAAAACACGCAATGCTTCGGCCGCTGGACTCTGTCTGCTGGTTGTTCAGGTCCATGAGCAGTTTTTGCCTGTCCTCTTCCTGAAAAACAAAATCCGGCTCCGGTCCAAGGCCCTGGTTTTGTCTGAATTGCCGGTGCAGTTCATGATAGGTCAGGGAAGATCCAGCCCCGGGATCCAGGCCCAGCCTGGCAGCCATGGACAAGAGGCCCTTTTCCGGACCCTCAATCTCCACATACCTGCCAAAAGGCAGAATATCCAGGCAGATCTTGAAATCATCCAGGTTCCAGATCCTGCGGAATTTTTCATAACGCAGCCAGACTTGATAGCCAAGGACAGCAAAAATGGACTGTATTTCGTCCACACTGCCCACCCGGCTTTCCAGTTCCTGCATTTTTTTTACAATTTTTGATGAATGGTCTTGCAGGGGCACTTTCAGGGTGATCTTGTCTGTCAGGCCTTTTCTGAGTCTTAAAAGAATACCCTTTTGTCTCAGGCTGCCCTGCTGATCATCAAACACAGTATTCTGTTCAAAATACCATTCTGTAGATCCAGCTTTGCATCCCTGAAGAACAGTTTTTATCTGCCTGAAATCCTTTACAGAAAACTTCTGTTCGCTCTCAATCTTCATGATGCATCCAGGTTGGTTTGCAGTCTGGAAGCAACCGGGAATGTAAACCAGCTACGCATCACTCAAAAACTGCTTGGCCCAGGCAGTGGCCTTGTTCAGCTCTATGGCCGCGGTTTTACTGTCCATGCCGATCTGTTCCAGAATGGCCTCAGTGCTGGCCCATTGGCCTTTTTCCGCAGAACCGGCCAGCTTCAGCCACAGACTCAGTTTATTTTCCTGTCCCAGCAAAGCTGCTGTCAGTTCCGGGTCCAGGCACATCTTGTCCAGTATTTCTTCCATGGGCTGGGACAGCAGGGCATCAAGATAAGAAAACAAACCCAGCATAAACATGGTGTCCGAAGGCTTGGGAGGCCTGATTGTCAGGCTGGACAATCTTTCCAGAAACCTGGCCCGCTGCAGGGAAAACAGCAGCAGCTCCCCTGAAGTGGCTGTGGAGCTCATCTCAGCCATGATCAAAACCTGCAGCCAGGTGGAGATTCTCCTCTGCCCAAGCATAGTAATGGCCTGGGAGATGGAATTTATCTTAAAGGCCAGTCCCATGCCGGCTGAATTGATGTATCTGAGCAGCCTGTAGCTCAGGGAAACATCAGCCTTGACTATCCTGGATATGCCGGCCATATCAATATCATCTGCACTGAGTTCTCTGATCAGTTCCATCCGGGAAAGCTGATTGGCGGTTATCTTTCTGCCTGACACCACCTTGGGTTTACTGAAGAAATACCCTTGAAAAAGCTCAAACCCCAGGCTTCGACATAAATCAAAAGAGGCCAGATCCTCAACTTTTTCCGCCAGGAGCACAGCCTTGTGAACCCGTAAACTATCCACCACCTCCCTGAGCCTGGCCTCGGGCATGTTCATCACATCCACCTTGATAATATCCGCCATGGCCAGAAAAGGCTCAAAGCCCGGATCTCCCACAAAATCATCCAGAGCCAGGGTATAGCCTTCGTTTTTGAGCAGCCGGCACATTTCCACAATTGCCCTGTCCGGCGTGACGGTCTCCAGTATTTCCACCACAGCCACATCCGAAGGCAGGGCCCTGGGAGTACCCTTCCTGAGCATGGAAGATGGATAATTTATAAGAACCTTCTGCCTGCTGGACAGCCATTCCGCGGCCATGCCGAACCCGTCGGCAATAACTTTTGAAGTGGCCAGATTGCCGTCGGCAAAACTGGCTGTACTGCTGTCTGCGCTGTGCCTGAACAGAAGTTCATAGCCCCAGATTTCCATATCAGTGTCAAACACCGGCTGTCTGGCCACGTAAATGGGCTCATAGGAAACAGAGGACTCTGGTCCCCCAGACTTGTTGGAAGCACTCATTTCATCACCTTTTTCAAAAGATTCCAGGATCTGTCTCATTCAGCAAGCAACAGCCTGATAAGGATTCCAGTTTCCTGTCCAGGACAGTTTTTTAAAATACCTTGAATGGACTTTTCCATACCCGCTGCAAAAGGACCCAAACAACCAGGGCTTGAATTGAAAAGAAATCATTGATCTGCAACGGAAATACTTATCTCCACCACCAGCTCTCCCTCAGTGCAGGTAAAAGGTACGGCCAGAACAGGGGCCGATGGAATATGAGCCAGGGGTTCTCCTTTGCCCATAACCACCCCGGGGGTACCGGCCTTAAAGCTCATCCCGGATTCAGACAGGATTCTTCTGGCCTGGCCGGAAATCATATTGGTCAGCTCGCCCACAGCATCCTTGATGTCTTCATTGATTTCATCAAACTGTTCATAAAGCATATTGCCCACCACTTTCAGGACCAGCTTTTCGCTGAGACTGACAGAAATGACCCCGGCTGCGTGACCCTGAATACCCACCAGCCCTGTAATATCATGAGGAGCTGTTCTGTTTTTGTTCAGATAAGGCTTACCAGGTCTGGCTTCAATTCCGGCCATGGTGGACAGGACATTGAGGACTGCGCTCAATATGGGGTTGATGAATTGGACATTGTACTGTTCTGACATTTATTGAACTGGTGCAGCTGACAGGAATGGTTTTAAATCTAAGAACTGAACAGAATCTCAGAAATGGTTCCCGGAACCAGACAAAAACATAATTATTCAGGTATCTGCATGAGGCACAGGGACTGGCTCTCCCAGCGCTTGGTTTTTCCAAGTCTGTTTCTTACAAGTAACTGGAATTGGATAACCAGTAAAATCAATAATTTATAAAAGGCTTTTTCAGGCTTTTTGCCGGTCCAGACACTCAACTCCAGAGAGTTACCCACACAGGCTTGGTCCTGGAAGGAGAGCATTCTGTTTTCACTGACTGCTCACCTCTGACCAAAGACTGTTAAGACTCTATACATGATTTATGCAGTCAAATCGTAACAGTTTAGCCCTTTTTAAGGGCGCAGGGGACAGGCACCCCGTCACCC
>CAZHCY010000191.1:0-5273 GCA_964531185.1 uncultured Desulfovibrionales bacterium
GGTGACGGGGTGCCTGTCCCCTGCGCCCTTAAAAAGGGCTAAACTGTTACAAAAAGGCTTTTAAAAAAAATATAGAGAACAGTATGCCCAGGCATTTGATGCTTTTCAAGATTATTTAATAAAAACAAACTATTAACCAATTTATCTCAAAGATTTTTCAACCTGTCAAACCCTAAAAAAACAACAAAAACCCGTGGAGGATAGATTTTTATGGAATATAATGTTGAGGACATTTCCCCTGTCAAAAAGAAAATCACTGTTAATGTCCCTGCTGAAGAGGTAAACGCATCCCTCAGCGCCACCACTGCCCTGTACCGCCAGCAGGTGGATATCAAAGGGTTTCGCAAGGGAAAAGTCCCTTCATCTGTCATTGAGGGCAAATTCAAAAAACAGATTTACAGCGAAGCCAGCCAGGAACTCATCAACCTGCATATCAACCAGATCATGAGCGAGATCAATCTGGAACCTGTCTCTGGCATTGAGGTGGATGCCGGAGAGATGGTCAGAGGAAAAGACTTTAATTATTCCATCAGCTTTGAGGTGGCTCCGGAAATAGACCTTCCCGAATACAACGGGATCGAAATCCAGGAGGAAGAAGTCCAGGTTAATGAAGAAGAAGTCCGAAAGGTTATCGATCATATACGGAATCAGCTGGCTGAATATGAAATAGTTGATGAAGACCGTCCTCCCAGGGATGGTGAATCAGCCATCATCGATTTTGCCGCTTATCAGGATGATAAACCTGTGGAAGGGGCCAGGGCGGAAAATTTCCAGATCAATTTAGGTGAAGGCCAGGCCCTGGAAGATTTTGAAAATCTGGTTAAATCCCTCAAGCCTGGAGAAAAAGGAGAGGGTCCGGTGATTATGCCTGATGACTTCCTCAATCCTGAACTGGCTGGAAAAGAAATCAACATGAAAGTCACCCTGCATTCGGTCAAACAGAAGGTTTTGCCTGAACTGGATGACGAACTGGCCAAAAAGGCGGGAGCATTTGAAAGCGCCGATCAAATGAAGGAAACCATTGAAAAATCATACATAGGCTCCAGAAAACAGCTGCACAAAAGCGCAGCCCAGAAAAAAGCCCTGGATGCCCTCAAGGATCAGCTGGAATATGAACTGCCGCCAGCCCTGGTAAATTTCAGAATTGAGCAGAAAATTGCCGAACTCAGGCAAAGCCTGGAAAGCAAGGGCAAAAGCTTTGAATCTCTGGGCAAAACCAGGGAAGAATTGCAGGAAGAATTCCGTGAGGAAGCTGAGGATCTGGTCAAATCTCAGCTATTTCTCCTGGCTGTGGCCAGAAAAGAAGAACTAACCGTGACTCAGCAGGAAATGGATGCTTATCTGCAGAGCATGGCCAAATCCAGCAAGCAGAGTTACCAGGAATTGAAAAACTTTTATGAACAGAACAATCTCATGTTCGTCCTCAGGGATGCTCTGCTGGCGGACAAGGCCATGGAACATATCTATTCCCGGGCCAGGATCACCAAGATCCCCCCTGCTGAAGCTGAAGAAACCCAGAACCAGGAAACGCAGGATCAGGGCTGATTGCTCATTTTTTAAAGCTTTCCGGTTGACCATGAAGCGTTGATCAGTCCTTTGCCTGCCTGAAAATTTTTCACAGGGGACCGCAGGTCTGCGGTCCCCTGTCCTTTTTTCAAATGGCCGGGCCTGTCCTGAGAATTACAGAACTTGCATTGACATTTCTCAGGTTTTCCTATTCATTGTTCATCAAACGTAACTTGAGAGTTAAAGGTTAAAAGTTAAAGGTAAAGATAAAGAAATCAGGCTGTTGAAGCTGATAATGATGCGGACACTCAGGATTCTGGAAATTGTCAGTAAATACAAGACGTTGACAAAGAATTTTTCACTGTCAAGAAACGTGACAGTTTAGCCCTTTTTTAAGGAAAGCAGGGCACAGGCAACCCAGGGCTTTTTTTTTGGTTGAAGTAAACACAGACTTAAAAAACAAGCCCTGGGAGAGCCGGTTCACCTGCCACATTCTAACGGCTGAACCGTTACCATCAAACAAACCCCTGAGGGTATTTTTACCTTTTGCATATTCTTCAAGGAGATAAAATGAGTTATAACATTCCAATAGTCATTGAGAGCACCGGCAGAGGCGAGAGAGCCTATGACATCTATTCCAGGCTGCTTAAGGACCGGATAATTCTTCTGGGAACTCCGGTGGACGATCATGTGGCCAATCTCATCTGCGCCCAGCTTCTGTTTCTGGAGTCGGAAAACCCTGAAAAAGAAATCAATTTTTACATAAACTCCCCAGGCGGTTCAGTAACAGCCGGCATGGCCATCTACGATACCATGCAGTACATATCAGCTCCAGTGGCCACCCTCTGTCTGGGTCAGGCAGCCAGCATGGGGGCTTTGCTTCTCACTGCCGGAGAAAAAGGCATGCGCTATTCCCTGCCCCACAGCAGAATACTCATTCACCAGCCCATGGGAGGCTTCAAGGGACAGGCCACCGACATTGACATCCAGGCCAAAGAGATTATCAGGCTCAAGGCCACTCTCAACAAAATACTCTCCAGACATACCGGAGTGAAGCTTTCCAAAATTGAACATGATACGGACAGAGATTATTTCATGAGTGCTGATGAGGCCCGGGAATACGGGCTCATCGATACTGTGCTCAGCTCAAGATCTGAAATAGAAAAACAGAGCTGATCCAGCCGGGCCGGACTGCTTCCGGCTGGCAGCGTGCTCAAAGAAAAAAACGCCCGAGGTGAATAATGGCTGACAAGAAAAAAACCAAGAAACCCTATGTCTATGACCTTTGCTGTTCATTCTGTGCCAAGACCCAGGATGAGGTTGACCGGCTGATTGCCGGTCCGGACGTGTATATCTGCAATGAATGCGTGGCCCTGTGCGACGAAATAATCGCCCAGGACCATGAGCAGGAAGCCGAAGAACAGGAGGAGCTCCTTACCCCTTCGGAAATCAAGAAGGCCCTGGATGGTTATGTCATAGGCCAGGAAGAGGCCAAAAAGATTCTGGCCGTGGCAGTATACAATCACTACAAAAGAGTGCGCTACACCAGAAAAAAGGATGACGTTGAGCTGGACAAAAGCAATATCCTGCTGGTGGGGCCCACAGGCTCCGGAAAGACCCTCCTGGCCCAGACCCTGGCCAGGGTGCTCAAGGTACCTTTTGCCATTGCCGATGCCACCACCCTTACAGAGGCCGGTTATGTGGGCGAAGATGTGGAAAACATTCTGGTGCAGCTGGTCCAGAACGCTGATTATGACCTGGAAGCAGCCTCCAGAGGCATCATCTATGTTGACGAAATTGACAAGATCGCCCGCAAAAGCGACAGTCCTTCCATCACCAGAGATGTGTCCGGAGAGGGAGTACAGCAGGCCCTTTTAAAAATCATAGAAGGCACCGAAGCCAATATCCCTCCCAAAGGAGGGCGCAAACACCCCCAGCAGGAATTTATCCGCCTGGATACTTCCAATATCCTTTTCATTTCCGGGGGAGCTTTCATCGGGCTGGAAAATATTGTCCGGCAAAGGATCCAGAAAAGCGGCATGGGTTTTGGAGCTGACCTGATCCATAAAAAGGAGGAATCCAGCGAATCCCTGATCCGTCAGGCCCACCCCGCCGACCTGATCAAATTCGGGCTTATCCCGGAATTTGTGGGCAGAATCCCGGTGCTTTCCTCTTTAAAGGAGCTGTCAGAAGAGGATCTGATCAAAATCCTGACCCAGCCCAAAAACGCTCTGGTCAAACAGTACCAGAAAATGCTGGATCTGGATCACATCCAGCTCAAATTCACTCAAAACGCCCTCAAATCAATAGCTAAAAAGGCCTTGGAAAGAAAAACAGGGGCCAGAGGGCTCAGAAATGTCATGGAATCCATCATGCTGGAAGTCATGTACAAACTGCCCTCCTTGACCGGGGTCAAGGAATGCCTCATCAACAAGGCAGTGGTGGAAAACGGCATAGAACCTCTGCTCATCTACGAACAGGAAGCCAAGTCCGCCTGAAGGGCATGGCAGCTTCTGGCTGCAGCCCAAAGACTAAACTGCATTGAAACCAAACTGCACTCAGCTCCTTATGACCAGCTGGCTGCCCATGTAAAAAAGCCCCTATACAAATCCCGGGCAGGGGCTTTTTCTTTTTTCCGGGCCTGTAAATATCCCTTTTTGGAGCTCAGGCCGCATTTTCAGAATCAAAAAAGCCTCCAGCCAGCCTGTACTCCTCCCTGAAACCTTTATGCTTCAGGGCTGAGGGCCTTGTTTTTTTCTGCCTTATGCTCCCTGCTGCCTGCTGCGGGCATACACGTGCACTGCCTCCTGCAGCCCCTGGGCCGCCAGATAGGCGCAATGCTCCTTGTCTTCAGGCAGACCGTGGTTCAGCACGCTTAAAATGTCCTCGCCAGATATGGAAGCAGCCTCTTCAATATTTTTGCCCAGAGCCAGCTCGCAGGCCACTGACCCGCAGACCACACTGGCTCCGCATCCGCTGCTGAAAAAGGAGGCCTGAGTAATCCTTTCCCTGTCAAACTTGAGATAAACTTCCATGGTATCTCCGCATCCTCCGGTCAGGCTGAAAAATGCATCCGCATCTTCCATCCGGCCCATGTGTTCCGGCTTTTTCCAGCGCTTGAAAACCTCCTCCCCGTAGTTTTCCAGGGTCTGTTCATTAATTGTATTCTGCAGTGCAGCCAGATGATCGTCCAGGCTATTGTTCAATTGCTTGCCTCCGTTTTCAGTAAAAAATTCAGCTGTAAAAATACCGGCCCGGACATGAAATCAACCTTCATGGCCGGGATTTAATTTCCAGATTTTTTTCCAGGTCAGGATCAAGGCTCACAGCAAAACAGCCAATGATCCTGTCCACCCTGGCCTTTCCAGGATCCATTCCCTTGATCCGGCGCAGCTCCGAAGCCCTGGCACACATCACCTCTGCCTTGAGGTCGTTTTTGCGAAAACTGGCCAGAGCAGCCAGTCCGGCTGCTTCCAGCATGGATTTTTCACCAACCTCTGTCAGGGGGCTGTTTCTTTTTAAAATCACATGGGCCCCGGGACCGCCCTGAACATGAAACCACAGGTCATGGGCTGCAGCCATGCTGCTGATGAGCCTTTGTCCGGCCTTCTGGTTTCTGGCCCGAAGAATCAGAAATCCGTCCGAAGAAATAAACCTTCTGAAGTCAGCTTCCCTTCCCCGGCCCGTTGCTGACTGGGGCCTTCTCTCGCCTGGACAGCTCCGGCGTCATGGCTGAACATACAGCTCGTCCGGGTGGCCCACACAAT
>CAZHCY010000192.1:0-5271 GCA_964531185.1 uncultured Desulfovibrionales bacterium
CTCCTGACCTCCTGAATGCCATTCAGGCGCTCTCCCAACTGAGCTACAGCCCCGTAAACGTGAAGTTAAGACAGTTATTATTCTGAAAAGGTTTTGTCAACTTTTAATCTGATTTTTTTTATTTTTCTTGAACCTGAATTTTATTAGTGATAACCAGCAAGGGTTACTCATGCAGCTGAATCTTCTGCTTCTTTAGGGAACCGAGTATAAGCATCCTGCTTGACAGCCTTCTGCCGGCTTAAGGCCTGGTGTCAAGCCTGATTTTCATCCCTGCCACCAGAAAACTGGAGAAAGTACTTTGCGGCTGAGTCATAAAATTTTCTTAATGATTTTTGCCGTGGCCTTTACCATTTCCGGAGCTACAGGCTCTTATTTTTATATTCAGGCCAGCCGGTCCATACTGAGTGCGGTCCGGGACCAGCTCAAAACCAGTTCCACTGCCTTGGCCGGATCCATTTCCGGAGATCTGCTGAACACAATCACCAGGCCTGAACATGATCAAACCAGCGCCTACCTGGAGATTCAGGCCATTTTGGCCAATATTGTCCTGACCAATGATGAATTCCTCTATGCTTACACCATGCGCCTGGAAGACGGCAAAGTTTTGTTTGTGGTGGACTCACCTCCCAGTGATGATGACGGGGACGGCAAAATTTCTGAAGACGAAATGCCTTCCCCGGTGGGCACTGTATATGAAAATCCCCCTGAAAGCCTGCTTAAGGGATTTACCAGGCCTTCGTCAGATCCTGAGCCGTACAGGGATGACTGGGGCTGGACCATCTCAGGCTACGCTCCCATCTTTGACCAGAAAGGCCGCCTGGCCGGGCTTCTGGGCATTGACATGAGCCTGGAAAGATTCCAGCAGAAATTGACCACCATTAAAATGGCCGGAATGATCTCCCTGTTCATGGCCCTGCTGCTGGCTTCCGGGTTAACCTGGCTTTTGACCCGCTCCATCACCAGACCCTTTAAAGAACTGGAGCAAGGCTTTGACCGGATCATCAACGGGAACCTGGAAACCAAACTCAATGCTCAAGGCCGGGACGAAGCAGCAGTGGTCAAGAAACATTTCAACCAGATGCTGGATGAGCTCAAGGAAAAAGAGAAGCTCAAGGCAACTCTGGGCAAAATAATGCCCAGGGGGCTGCTCCCTGCGGCCCTGACCAGAGATCTGACCCTGGGCGGGGAAATGGCCTGGACCACTGTGCTCTTCTGTGATCTGAGAAACTTTACTTCCATGAGTGAAAAAATCCCGCCCAAGGTCCTGGTGGGAATGCTCAATGAATATTTCACAGCCATGGTAGCCGTTGTGGAAAAAAACTCAGGCATGGTGGACAAATTCATAGGCGACAAGCTCATGGCTGTTTTCGGTCATCCGGCACCCACCGGCAATGATCAGCAAAATGCTCTCAATGCCGCCCTGGAAATGCTTGTCAAATGCGATGAGCTCAACCGGGATATGGCCACAGGCAAAGACCTCAAACTGGAAAACAGCATTGGAATCCACAGCGGCCCGGTCCTGTCCGGAAGCATTGGGTCACCGGAACGCATGGAGCTGACCATCATGGGAGACACAGTAAACATTGCCGCCAGGCTGGAAACCAGCACCCGACATATGAACACCAGGCTGGCCATTAGCCAGGAAACCGGACAGGCAATCCAGGGCCTTCCCCTGTATCTGCAGTACGCCGGCCTGCAGAGCATTGAAGGCAGAAAAGACAAACTGGGTGTTTATATCCTGAGTAATGATTTTTTTACCAACAGGTTATCCCAAAACCAGGACAGACAGACATGACAGATTCCTGCGCATACCTGGGGACCGGAAGTTCTTTTCTGCTGGCTCTGACCCTGGTTCTTTGCACGGCCTGTACTTCTCTTGCCCCTTCCTCGCCGGACAGAGACCCGGTTCAGCTGCCCCGGAGCTTCAGTCTTGAAACCCAGGGCATTGCTGGCTGGGAAAACTGGTGGGAGGCATGGGATGATCCACAGCTTGACGCCCTGATGAGCAAGGCCCTGGACAACAATCCGGATATTGCCGCAGCCTATGCCAGACTGCGCCGGGCCAGGGCTCTGGCAGACCAGGCCGGTGCGGACAGAATCCCGGCCCTGACTCTGGAGGGAGAATCTTCAGCTTCAAGGACCTATACTGACAACTCCTTTAAAACTGAAACAAGATCTTCCAGCCTGGGCCTGCAGGCAGGTTATGAACTGGACCTGTGGGGCAGGATCAGCTCCCGGGCTGAAGCTGCTGCCCTTGACCTCAAGGCTGCCCGTGAAGATCTGCAGGTTGCCCGGATAAGCATAGCTGCTGAAACTGCTGAAACCTGGATCAGGCTGCTGGCTCTGCGCCGGGAAAAGCAGGTCCTGAAAGAGCAGATTGACGTGAACTCCAGGCTTCTGGACTCCCTGATTCTGCGCCTGGAAAAAGGCGTGGCCACAGCTGCAGAGGTTACCCGCCAGAAACAGGCCCTGGAGGCAGTCCGCTCAGCCCTGCCCGCTCTAAGCACCCAGGAAAGACTCACCCTGAACAGCCTGGCTTTGCTTACAGGCCAGGCTGATCCAGAGCTGATAAATATCTCAGGCCAGAATCTGCCTGCAAACCTGCCCAGGCCTGATGCAGGCCTGCCCTCCCACCTGCTCATGTCCAGGCCAGACATAAAGTCCGCCTATCTCAGCCTGCAGAGTGCAGGCCGGGATACAGCCCGAGCCAGGGCTGAGCGTCTTCCCCAGGTAAACATTACAGCCCGCAGTCTGCTGAGCAGCCCAAGACTCACTCCCAGCTGGGGGGACTGGCTTGTGAGGCTTGGGCTCAACCTTGCCGCCCCCCTGGTGGACGGGGGTCTGCGCCTGGCCAGGGTGGAACAGGCCCTGGCTGAAGAGGACCAGCAGACTGCAGAATATGCCGCCCTGGTTCTGGGTGCTGTCCGGGAGGTACAGGATGCCCTGGCCCGGGAACAGGGCCAGGAAAAAACGATCCAGGGTATTGAGCGTGAAATGCAGGCTGCACTGGAAGCTGCGGATCAGGCCAGGCTGCGTTATCTCCTGGGTCAGGGCCAATACACTGATTATCTCGGCCGTCTGGAAAGCCTTCAGAATCTGGAGCAAAAACTCATCCAGGCCAGGGCGGATCTTCTGTCCCACAGAGTAGCCCTGTACCGGGCCCTGGGTACGGGCTGGAAAACCGCTGAACTGCAGGCAAAAGAATAATCTGCACCCCTTTATCTGTAACAAACTGCAACCCTTGAGCATTTATGATGATAAAACTCCTCAAAACTTTGTTCCCCATTATCCTCCTTGCCCTGGGAGTGTGGACCGCTTCTTTTTTTATTTCCCAGAAAACCCCTCCGGACCGGAAACCCCAGCCCCCCAGGATCCCCTCTGTGGAGGTCTGGCCAGCTGCGACTCAGAGTGTACGTCCGGCCATTCAGGCCATGGGAACTGTTGTCCCGGCCAAAGAGATAACTCTGCGCTCCAGGGTTTCCGGCACTGTGCAGCAGATTCACCCTGATTTCACCAGAGGGGGCATTCTAAGCAGCAAAGAAACAGCCCTGACCATAGATCCCAGTGATTACCGGATAGAAGCAGGCAGACAGGAAAGCGAACTTACCCGGGCCCTGGCTGATCTGCGCCTGGAACAGGGCAGACAGGACGTGGCCCGCCAGGAACTGGACATGTTCACCCTGGATTCCCGGACTGAATTTCAGGAAACCCACCTGGCTCTTCGCCGTCCTCAGCTGGACAAAGCCAGGGCCGCTGTCCGGGCTGCCCGGGCTGGACTGGATAAGGCCAGGCTGGACCTGGCCAGGACAGACATAAAAACTCCTTTCAATGCCCTGATTTTGAGCACAGAAATCAACATTGGCTCGCAGGTCAGCCCCAATGACAGCCTGGCCACCCTGGCCGGAACAGACCACTATTACATCAATGCCTCCGTCCCTTTGAGCAGCCTGCAGTTCATTGATTTTTCCCCTGAGAATAAAACAGAAGTAAAGGTGGTTTTTCAGAATGGACAGGCAGTGCGAAACGGCCGGCTTCTGCGCCTCACCGGCCAGGTGGATGAACAGACCCGCATGGCCGGAATTGTGGTCCAGGTAAAGGACCCTCTGGGCAGAAAAACTCATGAGCCTCCCCTGATGCTGGATGAATACGTTTCCCTGACCATTCAGGGCAGGATGATCAAAGATGTCTTTCCCCTGCCCAGAAAAGCCCTCCGGGACCGCAGCAAAGTCTGGGTGTTCACTGAGGACGGGCTTGACATCAGACAGACATCTTCCATCTGGCAGGACAAGGACCGGGTATATGTCCGTAAGGGACTTGCCCCTGGAGACCAGGTTATTCTGAGCCATCTGACCCTGCCTGTGCCCGGCATGAAACTTAAGCTTGCCGGTCAGGAAAAAACCCCATGAGCAATCATCACCCCCCTGAACCTCCCAGCCGTGGGCCTCTGGCCTGGATGGCCGGCAACTCAGTGGCTGCCAACCTGATTATGCTTGCCTTCCTGGTGGGCGGCCTCCTTACCTTCAAAAATATCACCCAGGAAGTCTTTCCTGAGTTTTCCCTGGATCTGGTTTCAGTGCGTGTGCCATACCCCGGCGCCACCCCGGAAGAAGTGGAACAGGGCATTGTCCTGGCCGTGGAAGAAGCAGTCCAGGGCCTGGAAGGAATCAAGGAAATCCGTTCCACAGCTTCTGAAGGCATGGCCAGGGTGGACATTGAAGCCATGGACAGGGCTGACATAAACCGGCTCTGGCAGGATACGGAAAGCGAAATCAACCGGATTACCACCTTTCCTGATGAGGCGGAAAAGCCGGAAATAACCATTGTTCAGAGAAAACGCGGAGTCCTGACCATGGCCGTATTCGGCCCCGGGGATGAACTTGTGCTGCGTGAAGCTGCTGAACTCATCCGGGATACCCTGCTGGATGACCCTGACATAACCCAGGCGGAACTCACTGGCACCAGAGACTATGAAATTAAGGTGGAGGTGTCTCAAAACAATCTGCGCCGGTACGGCCTGACCCTGGAGGATCTGGCCCGGATCATCAGCCGGGAGTCTGTGGAGCTTGGGGGCGGGACCGTAAAAGCTCAAAGCGGGGACATCCTTCTAAGAATCAATGATCGCCGCAGAACAGCCCGGGAATTTGAAAATATACCGGTTATCAGTCCTGAAAACGGATCAGCTGTATACCTGGGGGATATAGCCTCTGTAAGCCTGGGCTTTCAGGATGTCGAAGCCTGGACCAGGGTCAACGGCAAACCGGCCATTGCCAT
>CAZHCY010000193.1:0-5228 GCA_964531185.1 uncultured Desulfovibrionales bacterium
GGTGACCATCGGGCCGGATATTGAAAACGGATATTATTACGATTTTGATTTTGAAAGGCCGTTTACTCCTGAAGATCTGGAAAAAATTGAAGCCAGAATGGCTGAAAGCGTGGCCAGGGATGAGAAATTTCACAGGCTGGAGGTTTCCCGGGAAGAAGCCAGGAAGATCTTTCAGGACATGAATGAAACCTATAAGCTGGAAATTCTTGAAGACCTGGATGAGGACAAGGTATCCATATACAGGCATGGAGATTTTGTTGATCTGTGCCGGGGACCGCATATTCCCAGCACCGGCTTCCTTAAAGCCTTCAAGTTGACTTCAGTGGCCGGGGCCTACTGGAAAGGCGATGAAAACAGGCCCATGCTGCAGAGAATATACGGCACTGCCTTTGCCAGCCCCAAAGATCTTAAAAAGTATCTGAATCAGCTGGAAGAAGCCAGAAAACGCGACCACAGAAAGCTGGGAACCCAGCTGGATTTATTCAGTTTTTCCGAAGAGGCCGGTCCTGGCATGCCCATTTTTCACCCCAAAGGTGCTCTTATCCGGACTATCCTGGAAGATTTTGAAAGGCGGGAGCACCTGAAGCGGGGCTACCAGATTGTTCAGGGACCGGAAATCCTGAGGCAGGAGCTGTGGCAGAAGTCCGGCCACTACGACAATTACCGCGAAAATATGTATTTCACTGAAATTGAGGGGCAGTCCTACGGCATCAAGCCCATGAACTGTCTGTCTCATATGCTTATTTACAAGTCCAGGCTCAGAAGCTACCGTGATCTTCCCTTGCGTTATTTTGAGCTGGGCCGGGTGCACAGACATGAAAAATCAGGCGTGCTGCACGGCCTTTTGCGGGTGCGCGAGTTCACCCAGGATGACGCCCATATTCTGTGCCGTCCTGATCAGCTTCAGGATGAAATCATAGCCATTGTCAAATTTGTCCAGGATATCATGGACTTGTTCGGCTTTGAGTATGAGGTGGAACTCAGCACCAGGCCTGAAAAATCCATTGGCTCTGACCAGGACTGGGAAAGGGCCACCAGCGCCCTGGGCATGTCCCTGAAAACCCTGGGGCTTGAGTATGGCATCAATCCAGGCGACGGGGCTTTTTACGGTCCCAAAATCGATGTCAAGCTCAAGGACGCCATTGGCCGAAAGTGGCAATGCGCCACAGTACAGTGCGATTTCACCCTTCCTGAGCGCTTTGATCTGTCCTATACCGGAGAGGACGGGCTGAAACACAGGCCGGTCATGCTGCACAGGGTCATACTGGGGGCTATTGAGAGATTTCTGGGAGTGCTCATTGAGCATTTTGCCGGAGCATTTCCTGTCTGGCTGGCCCCTGTCCAGGCCAGGATCATGAATATTACTGACGTGCATAAGGAATATGTCCAGAAATGTTTTCATGCCCTGAGGGCAAAAGGTATCAGGGTTGATACGGATACCAGGAATGAGAAGCTGGGCTACAAGGTCAGGGAAGCCCAGATGGAAAAAATTCCTTTTGTGCTGGTGGCTGGTGAAAAGGAAATCGACAGTTCCGGCCTCAATGTCCGCCTCAGGGGAGGTAAAAATCTGGGCATGAAGTCCATCCATGAAGTGGTGGACCTGATATTTGAAGAAATGGATGAACCATTCAAAAAGGGGGGAATGAGTTATAGATACTTCTACTAAAGTTCGGCGCAACAGGCAGATCAGGGCCAAAGAAGTGCGCGTCATCAATGAAGACGGTGAGCAGCTGGGTGTAATGGAAATCAGTCAGGCACTCAGCAGAGCTGAAGCCCAGGGGCTTGATCTGGTGGAAGTGGCCCCCAATGCTGATCCTCCAGTCTGCAGAATCATGGACTTCGGGAAGTACCAGTTTCAGCAGCAGAAGAAAAAGAAGGAAGCCAAAAAAAAGCAGAGCAAGGTTCAGATCAAGGAAATCAAAGTCAGGCCCAAGACCGATGAGAATGACCTCAATACCAAGGTCAGACACATAACCCGTTTTATTGAAGCAGGTGACCGCTGCAAGGTTACTGTGGCCTTCCGGGGCAGAGAGCTGGCTCATAAGGACAGGGGAGCTGAAATTCTGTCCAGAATAGTGGATATGACTTCAGATGTGGCCAGAGTGGAGCAGGAGCCCCGTTTTGAGGGCAGGACAATGCATCTGCTTTTGGCACCTTTGTCAGCTAAAAAGGCTTGAAATAATCAGAGAAGCGCCCATTTCAGAGGTCTGCAGAAATTTTCTGGGGCCGGATTCAGGCGGATTCGCAGGGAATCAGCCCCTAAAAAAATCCATCAGACAGACACAAGGTGCAGTCTTTATAATTTTACCATGTCATAGCTATATCAATTTATTCCAGGATTATCACTGCAGGAGGATATAATGCCCAAGATCAAGACCAACCGCAGCGCGGCCAAAAGATTTGAACTGACAGGCAGCGGCAAAGTGAAAAGAAGACGGCAGAACATGAGGCACATATTGACCAAGAAAAGCCCCAAGCGCAAAAGAAAGCTGGGTAAACCAGCCCTGGTGGACAGTGCCAATCTCAAGGCGGTTAAGCGTCTCTTGCCCAATTCCTTTTAATGTTTCCGGGTGATGCTTTCTGCCAATTGCTTTAAATTCAACTGATTACATGATTTTTATAAGGGGGATAAGATGCGGGTAAAAAGAGGAAAAACCGCGCATAAGCGACATAAAAAATACTTGAAAATGGCCAAGGGTTTTCGCGGCGGCAGGAGCAAACTCTACCGTACCGCCAGGGAGGCGGTGGAAAGAAGCCTGTGCTACGCCTACCGCGACCGCAGACAGAAAAAACGTGATTTCCGCAAGCTGTGGATCGTCAGAATCAATGCAGCTGCCAGGGAATGCGGGCTTTCCTACAGCAGATTCATCAATGGCCTGGACAAAGCCGGCATAAATCTGAACCGCAAAACCCTGGCTGATATGGCAGTAAATGAAAAGGCCGCCTTTGCCAGACTTGCGGAGAAGGTCAAGTCCGGGGCAAATTAATGAGTTCATCCCTGGCGGTAAGCACTGATCTTAAAAGCCTGGTTCAGGAGTTTAAAAAAACTCTGAATCAGGCTTCTTCGTTGCAGGAGGTGGAACAGGCCAGAGTGGAACTTCTGGGCAGAAAGGGCAGGCTGGCCCGGATCATGGCCAAGCTGCCGGACCTTGAACCTGATGAAAGGCCGGCCATTGGGCGGATGGCCAATGAAGTCAAGGTTGAACTGAACACCCTTCTGACTGCCCGGATCAAGGAGCTGGAAACTCAGAGTCTTGAGGAGAGCCTGAAGCTTTTTGATCCCACCATGCCCGGCAGGACACCTGATGCAGGTTCTTTGCATCCAGTGACCAGAGTAATGGACGACATCTGCCATATTTTCATCAGGCTGGGTTTTGACGTGGTTTCAGGGCCGGAAGTGGAAACAGACTTCTATAATTTTGAGGCCCTGAATCTTCCCCCGGGTCATCCGGCCAGAGATATGCAGGATACGCTTTATATCAGCGAATCCATAGTCCTCAGGACCCATACCTCGCCTCTTCAGATAAGAACCATGCTCAAACGAAAGCCCCCGGTTGCAGCCATTGCCCCGGGCAAAGTCTACCGCCGTGATTCCGACCTGACCCATACGCCCATGTTTCATCAGATTGAAGGGTTTCTGGTGGACAAAGACGTAAGCATGGCTGACTTGCGCGGGACACTGACCGCCTTTGCCCATCAGATTTTTGATCCCGGGGTCAGGGTTCGCTTTCGGCCCAGTTTCTTTCCATTCACAGAGCCCAGTGCAGAGGTGGACATAAGCTGCGTTATGTGCGGCGGCAAGGGCCGCGGTCAAGACGGTCAGGTCTGCCGGGTATGCAAGGAAACCGGCTGGGTTGAGATACTGGGATGCGGCATGATTGATCCGGCAGTATTTGAAAAGGTGGGTTACGATCCTGAAAAATATACTGGCTTTGCTTTTGGCCTGGGAGTGGAAAGAGTGGCCATGCTCAAATACGGCATTGGTGACCTGAGGATGTTTTTTGAAAATGATCTCAGGTTCTTAAAGCAGTTTATCTGATTTTCTGCCCTGCCTGGTTTGCATTGCAAAATGCCCTGCCGTATTTATGCATAAAAAAGGCAGGTGCCCTGGGCTTTTGATGGTTCAAGGGTCCTGCAGTCAGAGGTTTATGAACTGCAAAAGTTAAGCCCTTTTTAAGGAAAGCAAGGCACCTCGGGGCTTGTTTTTATTTATATTAGAACTTGAGAGTTAAAGGTTAAAGGTAAAGATAAAGAAATCAGGCTGTTGAAGCTGATAATGATGCGGACATTCAGGGTTTTGGAAATTGTCAGTAAATACAAGATGTTGATAGAGAACTTTTAACTGTCAAGATTAGAAACAGCCTTAGAAAAACAAACGGTGGGAGCGCCAGTGCCGGTGCCTCATGCAAATGGCTGAACTGTTGCTATGAATTTTTTACCCGAAAGGAATGTAAATGCTTCTTAGTCTTGCCTGGCTCAGAGAGTTCACCCCTTATGAAGGTTCCATTGAAGATCTGGCCCACAGGTTGACCATGGTGGGCCTGGAAGTTGAGGAGATTATCAATCCCTTTGAACACCTCAAAGGCCTGGTGGTGGGGCATGTCCTGGAGAAAGAACCCCACCCCGGCGCTGACAGATTGTCGCTGTGCAGGGTGGATCCTGGAGACGGGCAGGCTTTGTCCGTTGTCTGCGGAGCGCCCAATGTAAAGGCAGGGCAGAAGGTGCCTCTGGCTCCTGCGGGCACGACACTGCCCGGAGGGGTGAAAATAAAGAAATCCAAAATTAGAGGTCAGGCTTCCCAGGGAATGATCTGTTCTGAAACCGAGCTGGAGCTGGGTACAGACAGTTCCGGGATCATGGTCCTGGATAGTTCCATTGCAGCGGGCACCAGCCTGATTCAGGCTCTGGGGCTGGAGGAATGCGTCCTGGATATCGGGGTGACCCCCAACAGGCCGGACTGTCTTAGCGTTCTGGGGCTGGCCAGGGAAACAGCTGCAGTTTTCAACCTGCCTCTGCACATGCCCCGGGTATCTCTTGAGGAGGATCTGTCAAGGGTCTGCCCGGATGAGGTCAGCATTGACATAGAAGACATTAAAGGATGTCCCTTGTACCAGGCCCGAATCATCAGGGGCTGCAGCATAGGTCCAAGTCCGGCTCATATCCGTTACCGGCTCATGTCCGTGGGTCTAAGGCCCATTACTAACGTTGTGGCTGCGCCCAATTTCCTT
>CAZHCY010000194.1:0-5212 GCA_964531185.1 uncultured Desulfovibrionales bacterium
CAGCCAGCCAATGGTCAGCCGCAGAACAAAAAAAGTGGCAGCTATGGGGGTCAGAAAAAGCAGCCCGGCAAGGATGTTGATTTTCAGAAATTTTCTTATCCTGGCAAACAGGCCGTGGTGTTCATGCTTGTCATCCATGGGTGACTTCTTGGACTTTGTTGGTGCCGTCCACAAAGACAAGCACTGGGCTGTGGGACATGATTTCCTCCCAGCCCAGAGCAGTGTAGGAAGCAATGATCACTTTCTGTCCAACCCTGCCTTTGTGGGCAGCTGCTCCGTTAAGCAGGACCTGACCCTCTTCTCCAGACATGGCGTAAGTGGTCAGGCGTTCCCCGTTATCCACATTATAGACATCCACCTGCTCAAAAGGCATTATTCCGGAAGCCTTTAAAAGCAGCGGACAGATGGCGATGCTGCCCTCATAGTCCACATCTGTGCCGGTTAAAACCGCTCTGTGGATTTTGGCCTGCAGAAATTTGCGCAGTTTCATATCCCTGTCTCCTGAACCAGATCAGGATTTTCCGGACCTGTCCAGTTTCATGTTGTCTATGAGTCTGGCCTGTCCCAAACGGACAGCCACGGCCAGAAAGGTACCCGGACCAGCCTTGGCCGCCGGCTGCAGAGTGGTTTCATGGGTTATCACTGCATACTCGGTGTCCGCATCCGGCATATTCCGGGCATAAAACTCACTGATTTCCCGCTCCAGATTCCGGGCGTCCCTCTCTCCAGCCAGCACCCTGTCCCTGACCATGAGCAGTCCCTTGTGAATAAACAGGGCCTGGGCCCTCTGAACAGGATTCAGGTAGCAGTTTCTGGAACTCATGGCCAGGCCGTCATGCTCTCTCAAAGTCGGCCTGCCCAGTATTTTTACAGGCATATTCAAATCCCGGACCATCTTACTGATTATAAGCAGCTGCTGGCGATCTTTTTCTCCGAATACAGCCAGATCAGGCCTGACAATATTCAAGAGCTTGCAGACAATGGTGCACACTCCAGTAAAGTGATGCGGCCTGGTGCTGCCGCAAAGCTGTCTGGAAAGCTCCGGCACCTGAATCCAGGTCCCGTAACCATCTGGATACATATCCCCGGCCTGGGGAGTGAACAGACAATCCACCCCGCATGATTCGGCCAGACAGCTGTCCCGGTCCATATCCCTGGGGTATTGCTCCAGATCCTCCCCGGGGCCGAACTGGGAGGGATTGACAAACAGGGAAACCACAACCAGGTCTGCATTATCTCTGGCCCAGCGCATGAGGCTTAGATGACCGTCATGAAAATAACCCATGGTCGGCACCAAAGCTGAAATCAGGCCCTTGTCCCGGTGCTGAGCTGCCCATTCATTCATTTTTCCGGGATCAGAGATTATTTCCATTGCCTTTACCCATCTTAAAACTTAATGGTTAACCTCATGCTGCTGCCTGAAAAAATCGGAAGTATTTGAGACTTTTTCAGATTGTGCGCTTCTTCCCTGGATTCTTCTGTCTAACCTGTTATAATATGCCAAGATCTTCTGAATGTCCATCCATAAGTTCCGGGTCTGCTGGACCATGTCTGCTCTGCGGCCGCTGCCTGGAGGTCTGCCCGGTCTTCAGGGCCACATGCCGGGAGGATTTAAGCCCCAGGGGCAAAGCTTTTTTGCTGGAGCAGACCAGGCCAATGGATCTTGATGAACTTTCTGTCAGCCGTCTGGCAGAGCTGTGTGCTGGTTGCGGCCGGTGCACCCGGGTCTGCCCCCTGAATATTGACTTACCCGGGGAGATTGCCCGGCTCAAGTCCAGACACGACCGGTTCCGGGCCTGGATATGGTCCAGGCTGGTTGAAGCCGGCCTGAGCCTGCCTCCTGCCCTGCGCAGTCTAAGGCATTGTCTGCCACCTCATGCATCCTTTATGAAAACCGCCATGTCCCCGGAACCGGACATTCTGCCTGTGTTAAGCCTGACCAGCAGTCTGCCCCGGTTAGAAACCCCGGCAACCGTATTTTCAGGATGTGTCGGCAGCCAGATCAGACCGAAACTGGACCAGAAAGCCGGACAGCTCCTCAACCTGGCCGGCTTTCTGATCCAGGATCATCCGGGCTGGCATTGCTGCGGGTATCCTTTCAGATCCGCAGGACTGCCTGAGCTGCAGATCAGAGACCTCAGGGCAAACCTGCAGATCTGGCTTGATTCCGGACAGCCCCTGATCTTCTGCTTATGTGCTGCCTGCTCCTCTGTGCTTAAGAATCTCCCGGAATTTCTGCCCGGAAACCCCCGGGCCCGGGACATGGCTGACAGTGTTTTGCCCCTGAGCAGCGCTTTGAACGGCCTGGAGGCCTGCTTAATAAATACAGGCAGTTCAGGTCAGGTTGTCTGGCATGAGCCCTGCCACGGCCCCTGGGATTTATCCAGTGATCTGGAAGCCCTGCTGACCAGGGCCGGGCTGCCTCCCATGAAAAGAAACAGGGAATGCTGCGGCATGGGCGGGATCCTGGCCCTCCAGCACCCCGGGCTCAGTTCCTCCATTGCCCGGCATTTATGGAACAGCATGCCCCAAAGTCCAGGCTTAACCCTTGTCACTGACTGCGGAGGGTGCCTGCTCCAGCTGCAAAGCACTGCCCCCGGCCATACAGCTGCCGGGCACTGGCTGGATCTTTTGGAAATCCCTGAGATCTGTTCTTGAGCAAACCTGTGCTTTTCTTTTTCCCTGGCCCGCCCCGGGCTTATGACTCTGTTTCAGCAGCTGAGCTTTTCTCCTCTGCACAAGTCATATCCAGACCCCGGGCTTTTTCCCTCAGGCAATTGCATTGACTAACCCGGGGCAAGACTATATCTTCCATGTGTTGGGAATTTGAGAGTTAAAAGTTAAAGGTAAAGTAAAAGTTCAGCCCTTTGCATGAGGCACGGGGACTGGCTCTCCCAGCGCTTGTTTTTCTAAATCTGTTTCCTGCATCAAACGAAAAACAAGCGCTGGGGTGCCTGTCCCCTGCGCCCTTAAAAAGGGCTAAACTGTTACAAGGTAAAGAAATCAGGCTGTTGAAGCTGATAATGATGCGGACATTCAGAATTCCGGAAATTGTCAGTAAATACAATACGTTGATAGGGAATTTTTAACTGTCAAGCTGGGAAGAAGATTTCATTAAAGGTAACAGTTCAGCCCCTTGCATTGGTTATTAAAACAGGCTCTTTCAGCCCCTGTTCTTCAGAATTTTTTTCTGCGTCAAAAATCAGACGTCAGGCGCCTGTCCAGGTGACCTGGAAACAGGGCCATACTGTTACAGTAAATTCAATTCTGCAGATAATGGTTTCAGGGGCTGCTTTTTTCGCCTGCAGCCATACCGGATTTCTGTTCTGGTCCTGCAGCTGTTTTTTTGCATACAAGCACGGCTCGCCTCAGGTTATCTCAATGTCCTGGATTCTGCTTCTGGATGTGGGCAACACAAATCTGAAACTGACCCTGGCTGACTCGCAAGGATTTAAAAGAGTAATCAAGCTGCCTTCAGAAATCAGGGAAACCTCAGATTCTCTGGGGCTAAAACTGGTTCAGTACTGCAGCCTGCAGAAAGTCAATCTCCAGAGCATCAGAGCCTGGATTGTTTCTTCAGTAGTGCCCATGCTAGACAGTACCATAGCTGTTGCCTGCCGGGAATTCTGCGGTTGCCCATGCTATTTTGTGCCTGCTGATCTCAAGGTGCCTGTGAACAACCTTTACCAGCGGCCATCCGAGGTGGGCTCAGACAGGCTCATTACTGCCTATGCCGCCAGACGTCTGTATCAGACCAGGGCCCTGATCATCATTGATTTTGGAACAGCCACAACCTTTGACTGCATGACCGAGGACAATTATCTTGGAGGGCTCATCTGCCCGGGACTGCATTCCTCCATCAGGGCTTTGAGCACTCAGACTGCCAAGCTTCCCCAGTTCTGCCTGGAATATGCGTCCCAGGACCTGGAACTTGGCCGGAGTACAGTCCAGAGCCTGAGCCAGGGCACGCTTTTCGGTTTTGCAGATATGGTGGAAGGCTTGAGTTCCAGGCTGAAAAACAAACTTGGCCCACCGGTCACTGTGATAGGCACAGGCGGGGTGGTTGAAAAACTGGCCAGGTTCTGTCCCTCCATGAATGAGGTCAGGCCTGACCTGCTCCTCACAGGACTGAGCCTTCTTGCCCGGGATCATAACCTTTTTGACCGTTAAAACCTTGCCCGGACAATACCGGCAAAATCCTTTTTTACAACAGGGATGACATATACTGTGCAATCATCTAAAACCAGGAGAGCAGAATGAGTTTAATATCCGATATCATGGCCAGACAAATACTGGACTCCAGAGGCAATCCCACAGTGGAGGTTGAGGTGCTTCTGGAATCAGGCATCACCGGCAGGGCCTCGGTTCCATCCGGCGCTTCCACTGGAACCCGGGAAGCCATTGAGCTCAGGGATGGTCAGAAGGACTTCTCCGGCAAGGGCGTAACCAAAGCAGTAAACAATATTCTGGAAGAGATAGGCAATGAAGTCATAGGCATGGATGCCCTCCGTCAGGTGGAGATTGATGAATACATGATTGACCTGGACGGAACTGAAAACAAGTCCAGGCTGGGGGCCAATGCCATGCTTGGAGTATCCCTGGCTGTGGCCAGAGCAGCGGCCAGATATGCCGGCCTTCCCCTTTACCAGTATCTGGGCGGAACCAATGCCAAGGTGCTTCCGGTGCCCATGATGAACATCATTAACGGCGGCGCCCATGCCGCCAACAACCTTGATATCCAGGAATTCATGATCATGCCTCTGGGAGCGGCCACCTTTGCCGATGCCCTGCGCATGGGAGCTGAAACTTTTCATACCCTGAGGACCATTTTAAACAAGGACGGCCTGTCCACTGCTGTGGGGGATGAAGGCGGATTCGCTCCCAGTCTCAAGAGCCACGCCCAGGCCTTTGAATATATTTCCAGGGCTGTGGAAGAGGCCGGATACCAGCTGGGGCCGGAGATTTCTTTGGCCATTGATGCTGCGGCTTCTGAATTCTACAGGGACGGCAGATATCATTTTCCTGGAGAAAAACTGGCCCTGTCTGCTGACGAACTCATTGATTACTACCAGGATCTTGCAGGCAGATTCCCCATTATTTCCATTGAAGACGCCCTGGCTGAATCCGACTGGGAAGGCTGGCAGAAATTCACAGTCAAGGCCCAGGAAACATTCCAGATTGTAGGTGATGAAATTTTTGTTACCAACCCTTC
>CAZHCY010000195.1:0-5180 GCA_964531185.1 uncultured Desulfovibrionales bacterium
CGCCGTGGGGCGGGGGCCAGGGCAATCAGGGCGGGGTCTTTGATGGCAAGGGGTTTTTCATCGGGCATTGCGTTAGTTGTCCTGGCCGTCCTCGTTTGTCTTGGTTTTGCTTGTTTTTCCCTGATCCCCGGCAGAGGTCCCTGTGCAGCCCGGGTGAATGCGGGCCAGGGGAAACAAAGCCTGCTTATGGACCTTGAGCCTGAGCTTATGGCTTACCAGAGTATGGCCAGGCTCCAGGGCGGCAGGTCCAGGTAATTTTTGCAGATCCTCGCCTTTTCATGGGAAGCCAGAATGATTTGCCTGTTTGGCTTAACTGCAGGCAGTTCTATTGTCTGCTGTTTATGGCAGAAGCTGCAGACAATAATAACGGCTCCCCGGTAAATGATCATGGATTTTTTGCCGGGATCAGTTCTGACCCTTGGTTTTTCCAGGCAGGCACTGTTGAGATCAGGGGTGTTCCTGCGCAGATGGATCAGCTTTTTGTGCCAATCAAATATTTCCTGGTGCTCAGCAGCAGACAGCTCCCTCCAGTTCAGTCTGGAGGATTCATGGGAGCTTTCAGCCTGGGGATCCGGAATAGAGTCTTCAGGCCAGTCAAAGGATGCAAATTCCCGGCGCCGGCCCTGCCTGACAGCCTCGGCCAGGTCCGGATCTTCATGGGCTGAGAAATAGAGAAAGGGTGTTTCAGCTGCCCATTCCTCTCCCTGAAAAAGCAGGGGTACAAAGGGGGAGGTCAAAACCAGGGCAGCGCCCATTTTGAGCTTGTCCGCACTCAGCAGATGACTGGTGCGCCGGCCAAAGGCTCTGTTGCCCACCTGATCGTGATTTTGCAGACAGGCCACAAATCTGTGCGCGCAGAGATCTGAAGCCGGGCGGCCATGGGGCCGGTTACGGAAAACAGAATAGGCTCCGTCCAGGACAAAATTGTGCTCAAGGACTTTGGCCAGCTGTTCCGGCTGGCCAAAGTCAGCGTAATAACCCTGTCTCTCTCCGGTCAATAGAGCATGCAGGGCATGATGGAAGTCTTCATTCCACTGAGCATCCAGTCCGTAGCCGCCAGCCTCAGCAGGTCTTACCAAACGCGGGTCATTAAGATCGCTTTCCGCTATGAGCACCAGGTGCCTGCCCAGGGCAGCCTCCAGGGATTTGACTTCCCTGGCCAGCTGCTCCAGGAAATGAACTGCTGAAGTGTCCAGCATGGCGTGCACCGCATCCAGGCGCAGGCCGTCAAAGTGATAGCATTTAAGCCACATCAGGGCGTTGTCTATGAAAAAACGGCGGACCTCATGGCTTCCTGGACCGTCAAAGTTCACAGCTTCACCCCATGGAGTCTGGTAGCGGTCGGTAAAAGAGGGGCCGCACCGGGAAAGGTAATTGCCGGCCGGACCCAGATGGTTGTAGACCACGTCCAGGATTACAGCCAGGCCGCGGCTGTGACAGGCATCCACCAGCTGCTTGAGATCATGAGGCGGGCCATAAGCGTGATGTGGGGCATAAAGATCCACCCCATCATAGCCCCAGCCCCGCTTGCCGGAAAATTCAGCTGCAGGCATAAGTTCAATATGGGTTATGCCCAGCTCCAGCAGATGATCCAGTTTATGGATTACAGCTTTGAATGTGCCTTCCGGGGTGAAGGTGCCCACATGAAGTTCATAAATGATTGCTGAGGACAGGGGCGGAGCCTGCCAGCCCGTATCGGTCCAGACAAAGCGGTTGTGGTCCATCCGTCGGGAAGGGCCGTCAATGCCTGAGGGCTGCCAGGGCGAACGGGGATCAGGAAAAGGACCCTGCCCATCCACAAGGAACCAGTAATCCTGTCCATGGAAAACTGGTTTTTCCGACTTCCACCATCCTCCCTGACCGGCAAGCATGACCTCATGTTTTGAGCCGGTGAGCAGTTCAACTTGTCCGGCTTTTGGTGCCCAGACAGTTATGCTGTCCGGGGGTGTGCATCCCTGGGCGGCTGAGTTTACAGGCTGATCCTTATACTGGTACAAGTCCGGCAACAGTTATTCCTCCCTGACCAGACAGGCCACTGGAAAGCGGGCCAGCAGGGTGGACAGTTTTTCGCTGCCCTGGGCAAAGCTTTCCTCAGTAAAGATATTCTTCCATAATCCAGAGGGGATATTAATCCGGGCTGTCATTTCCCTGCCGGCCTGCTTCAAGGTAAACCTGGGAACAATGGTCATGACCTGACTGCCCCGGATAAAGGCTGCTGCCTGTCCGGAACCAGGTCCTGAGGCCCAGAGAGGCTGGTAGGAACTGCTGGCCCGGAAAGGTTCGGGATGAGCGCGGCGATACTCAAGCACCCGGTGAATAAGCCATAATTTGGGCATGCCCTCTTCCATGCGGGCCAGGGTCTGTTCCGCCCTCAGAGAGCCTGCCTGGTCCAGCAGCCTGCGGCGCAGATCAAAGTCCACTGGACAGCGGTTGTCCGGATCCACCAGGCTCAAATTCCACAGCTCGCTGCCCTGATAAATGTCCGGTACACCTGGAAAGGTCAGCCTGAGGAGTACCTGGGACAGACTGTTGATTCGTCCGGCAGCAATCACCGGCTGGAGAAATTCCTCCAGTTCTGCCAGAAAATCCTGATCCTCAAGCAGGGACAGGGCAAAATCCTTCACACCCTGCTCATATTCCTGATTCTGCCTGGTCCAGGAAGTATGGACCTTGGCCTCGCGCATGGCCTTTTCCAGATACATGTCCAGACGTTCTGAAGAGATGGGCCAGGCCCCCACCAGAGTCTGATAGATGAAGTACTCCATGTTGGCATCAGGCCAGGAACCGGAATGGTGTGTCAGGTTCCGGCTGAACCATTGCCTGACTGTGCGGCTCCAGTCCTCAGGTATTTCAGAAAGCACCGCCAATCTGGCCCGGACATCCTCCCCCCGCTTGGAGTCATGGGTGGACCCGGCCAGCAGACTCAAGGGCCTGTCAGCCTGGGCCTGCAGACCCTGCTCATGGAAATGCTCCAGGGAGATGCCGAAATTACCTGGATCGCCGCCTACCTCATTAAGGCAGATCATGCGGTTGTAGCGGTAAAAGGCTGTATCTTCCACACCTTTGGCCATGGCCGGGGCTGTGAACTGCTGAAAGCGCAAGGCCATTTCCTGCTCTAACCGGCCCGGGATTTCCAGGGCAAGCAATTTTTCCAGGAAATCAAAAAGCTCAGGATCAATGGAGGTATCCCGGGTTTTGGCTCTGGAGACAGCCTGGTTAATGAACTGTCTGTCTTCCGGGCTGACCCGGGGGGTGGCAGGACCAGTCTCCTGGTTTTCAGACATGGTGCTGACATAGGTCCTGTATACTGGAAATGAGGCAGCCGCCATGAGCAGGACCTGTTCCAGTTCCTGCCTGGAATAGTCCCGGTGCCTGCGGTGATTTTCACAGATGTGCACAAAAAGGGCTGCCAGTCTTTTCAAGTCGCCGCCCAAAGATTCCTGAACAACCTCCAGCCTGGCCTGTTCGGCCACTGTGGCGTAGTCTGTCGCATCTTTGGTCAGCTCGGCATACAGACTGGTCAACGGCGCCTCTGCCTGGGGATGGATAAACAGGTTGTTGGTCAGGTACAGAAAATCATAGCCGCAGGTTCCCTGGATGGGCCAGTCAGAGGGAAGTTTTTCATGGGGGGCCAGTATTTTTTCCGCCACTATCCAGGCTTTGGGACAATGACTGCGCAGGCGGAAGAAGTAGCCGGCCGGGTCGCGTAAACCGTCCGGATGATCAATGCGCAGAGCCTGCACTGTGTTTTGCCTGACCCAGGACAGGGGCAGGGCATGAGTTGCGGCAAAAACCGTCTCGTCCTCGGTGCGCAGGGCCACCAGATCATTAATATCAAAGAAACGTCGGTATCCGATTTCCCTGTTGCCTGTCCGCCAGAAGGCCAGCCGGTAATTCTGCCTTTCCATGAGCTGATCCAGAGAATCAGGATCACGATTGATGCGCTGAACTTCCTGGTCAATGGCATTCTGAATCTGTTCTTCCTGGCTGAGATCAGCAAGAAGCTGCTGAATGACTTCCTTGTTCCTGTGGCGATGCCGGGCCTGGCTGTGGCTGGTGACAGTGGGCCTGGTCAGATTGCGGCAGCAGTCGGCCATAAAGGCCAGAAGATTTGAGCCGGCGGTTTGGGCGGCCGAGTCCAGCAGCAGATCTATGCTGGAGGGATCCACTGGAAATTCAAGGGGGCCACAATAAAGTGCAAACTTGTTGCTGCTTCGGCTGAGCTTGATTTCTCCGGCTTCCAGCACCCGGCCGTACTGGTCGCCAAGCACTGGGAGCAGGATCTTATTGGGCCACCTGTCCTCTGAAGATTCCCAGTCCACATCAAAAAAGGACGCATAAGGGCTGGAAGGGCCGTTTTCCAGGACATCCCACCACCAGGGATTTTCCCGGCCGGCTATGGCCATATGGTTGGGAACCAAATCCAGCATGTGCCCCAGGCCTTTTGCCTTCAACATCCTGGAAAAATGCTGGTGCTGCTTTTCTCCGCCCAGCTGGGCATTGATCTTTGCAGGATCCACCACGTCATAGCCGTGATCACTCCTGGATGCTGCCTGAAGGTACGGAGATGTATACACATGGCTGATGCCCAGGCTGGACAGGTAGGGCAACTGGTCCGCAGCCTGCCTGAATCCGAATTCAGGATTGAGCTGCAGTCTGTAAGTGGCGAATGGTTCGGGCAGCACTGTTTTAACCTTTTTTGCAGATGGAAACAGATGAAAAATTGATCAGCCAGGCCCCATTTGAATCTGGACAGTAAAAAAGCATTCAGGGTGCTTACTTAGAAGCTAAGCTGAGGGAGGGCTTCGTCAACAGCAGGAACCGGCAGGGCTGGGTAATTTTTAAATTGCCCCGGCTTCAAACTGGCCGAACAAAGTTCAGAGCATGGCTTGATCATTGGATAAATAACAGCATATACAAAGTACTCGCCAGTGGCAGGCTGTTTTTCCTCTGGACGCTCCGCGTCCATTGCTAATTTTCCGGCCTTCTGCAGGGAAACCAGGGATCATGGGGCCTTGATGAATCAAAGTCTGGTGTAACAGTTCAGCCCTTTGCATGAGGCACGGGGACTGGCTCTTCCAGGGCTGGTTTTCCAGGTCTGTTTCCTGCAACAACCAAAAAAACAGGCGCAGGGGACAGGCACTCCGTCACCCACTTGAGCTGAATTTTTGAAGTTGAAT
>CAZHCY010000196.1:0-5161 GCA_964531185.1 uncultured Desulfovibrionales bacterium
TTTTATGTTCAAAGCAAACCTGAGTCTGTATCATTTACAAACCGGTAATACACCCCTTGGCAAGGGAGCAGGCATTCGACTTCAAAACTTCAGCTCAAGCGGGTGACGGGGTGCCTGTCCCCTGCGCCCTTAAAAAGGGCTAAACTGTTACTCAGAACCATTTCTGAAGACTCTGAGGAAGAACTGCCCACCCATGAGGTGACCCAGGAGCAGGCAGAAAAAGATCACGGTAAAGGGCAAACTGAACCCAAAGAGCAGCACCTTGTAATCCAGGAAAATCAGCGCGGCATTTCCTATGGAGGACTTTTGTGGCCCATATCTCAGGGATGCCGGCAAAATCACAGTAACAGATCCGTATATCAGGTCCGGTTATGAAAAAATCCACGGAAATAATTCAACACCTCTGGACTACAGAAAGAAAGGATTCTGAACCCTGGTACTGGGGCTATCTTTTTCAGGGTTGTGTAATTCTGGGCATTGCTCCCATTTTGCTGCCCATTATTGTTGCCCAGGGCCAGGGGCCGACGCATGTGGGTCTTGTGGTGGCCATGTTTTATGTAGGGCAGGTTATTTCTCCGCTTATGGGCAAACTGGCCGACAGGACCCGTCGGTTCGGCCTGATATTTCTGGGCAGTTTTGCTTTGCTGGCCCTGGGTCTGATTGGGTTTGTTCTTGTTCAGGATGTTTTATTGTGGTGCATGTTTGCCTTTATACAGGGTGCCGGAGCCGGAGCAGGCAATACCACTGCCTACAGCTATATAGTTGAGTTTCATCCTGAACCTGAGTGGGATGCGCGCCTGGGCTGGCTTCAGACATTTTACGGGACTGGACAGGCCATTGGACTGCTTATGGCAGCCGCAATCCAGAGCCAGGCCATGCTGGGGCTCTGGGGCTGTGCTTTGCTCATGATACCTGGGTTTCTGCTAGCACGCGCAGGTCTGCCCAGAACAACCAGGCAAAAGTCCCCCAGAAAGGCTGAAGCTGCTGAACATAATGTTCCGGCCATGGCTCATGCCCGCACCCCCGCCTCCATTCTTCGGCATTATGAACATTTAAACCTGGAGAAGTTAAAAGCCCTGGGCGCGCAGTGGTTGTCCTTCTTTGGTCTGTTCATGCTCTGCTGGTTTCTTTTGATGCTGGGAACCTGGATGATATATAATCTTTATCCGCTGCTTATGAAACAGGCCTTTAACATACCAGCGGGGCTGTCATCTCTTTATTACGGCATAGCAGCAGCCATCGGCATATTTTTCTATGCTCCGTCCGGATCATGGGCTGTAAAATTCGGCAGTGCAAAAGTGGTCCTGGTGGGGATTTTTGCCACTCTGGTCTCTATCTGCGGAATGGCTGTACTGCTCATGTCCGGCCGGAATATCCAGGCCTGGCTGGTACCTCCTGTGTTCATCCTCCTTCCCGTGGCCTGGTCGCCCATGATCGTGGCCGGAACCGCATTGACCGGAAAACTTTGCAGCGGATCTCAGGGAAGCGCCATGGGCCTTTTTAACGCGACTACAGCGGTGGCCAGTGTTTCAGCTGCCCTGCTGGCAGGGGGCATTGCCCAGAAACTTGGCTACGGGGCAATCTGCTGGGCAGCAGCCATCGTGGTGGGATTGGGTTTGCTGCTGTTCATGCCTGTGTTGAGATATGCTCAAAAGCAATAATCATTAGAAAAAGTTCTTTTAGCCTGCCCCTTTATGCCTGTGCTTCTTTGTGCGGGTCCGACTCCATGTCAGCTTCTGTAATGGCCACGGCCAGAAACACGGTTAAAACCGCCCTGAATTCAGGGCTGGAATTTCAGTGTTTTGATGCACGCGAAGCTTGTTCAAAGCATGAACAGTCCATGTTTGACAGGGCTTAGACGGTTTTTGCCAAAAGCTCCTGTCACCGCGCCACAAGGATCAGGCCCTGTACCGCCGCAAAATGTCTGTCCCGGGTGAAAAGCTTGTAGCCGTACTGAAAGGCGGAGGCGGCAATCCATATGTCATTTGTGGGAATGGGCGTGCCTGCGCTTTTGAGCTTGTTTAATATTGAGGCATAAAAATCCGCTGTTTCCGCATCAACCATATGGACCGTGACTCTGGGAGAATCGAGAAAACTTTCAAGCTCCTCCCTGTTCTTATCTTCCCGGCCGCCGCCTTTGAATCCTGAAAGCAGCTCGCCGATGCTGATGGCATTAATTCCGATTCTGTCAACTTTTCTCAGGCAGTCTGCAACCTCCGGATCTCCTTTCAGGGCCAGGGAGTAGACACTGGTATCTATCATCACCCTTTTCATGACCAGGGTTCCGGGTCTATGCGTCTTTCCCGCTCTATTTCGGCGGTGATTTCCCGGAATTCGTCTTCTGTCCATCTGCCGAACAGGTCATCCAGGTCGGTGTATCTTCTTGAATATTTTTTTTCCTTGTCCAGCCCGAGTTCTTTTCTGATCATCTCCAGGATCAGCTTATTGGTGCTTTTGCCCTGCTTTTGCGCTTCCTGTTTGAGCATTTCTGAGGTTTCAGGGTCTATTCCCCGAAGTGTAACTGCTTTCATAAAACCCCTCCTCTATCGCCTTTAAATGATATCACTTTGATATCAAAATATTGAGCCACATGCGGGGTGTCAAGGAAAAAGCGGATTAAAAACATAACTGAACTCGCAGCATAATGTCTCTTTATGCTTTCTTATCAGGCCTTTTTATTTACCAGCAGCTTCCTGACCCGTTGGCCTGCCAGTCCAGCCACAACCCCAAAAACAGCACGCTTTGCATATTCCACCTGTCTGCTCTCTGCTTTTCCGGTTTTACACCAGGTAGCAAAATGCTCGCAATTGTTCATAAACAGGCTGTATTGTTTCTCACCCAACCTGGAAAAAGCCCTGGACATAACCTTATCAGCACTGTCAGCATGGGCATACTGTTTAATTCTGACCATTCTGCCCTTTGAAAATTCATGAATACTGACAATGGTAACACTGGCATTTTTGATACTATAAACATTACCGCTGTAATGAATTACCTTACCACCACCACAGTATATGCCATGATGGATATAGCCATTTCTATAAACATATATATGATCACTTCTTTCCATAGTTTTATCTTTCATATATGATCTATAAAAAAATAATTTGTAACAGCTTATCCCTTTTTTAGAGAAGCAGGGCATCTCAGGCTTTCTTTTTTTTTATGTAAACACATAATTTAGACAACTGGCGCTGGAATAGCCAGTCACCACAAATCATGTAAATGGCTAATCTCCAGCAGATTACTGAATTTATAATTTATTAGATATCGTTTTGTCCGAAATTATTTAGTTTTTTAAAAGGTACTTCCTTGGCTAATTTAACTATAGAATCAAGCACAACAGACAATTGCTCAGTGTTATTAGTTTCAATAGATTTATCAGCCATCTTGAATAAAATATCAAAACTTGTCTCGCGCTCCTCAAAACTCTTCTTAATAAACCCGAGAAAACACTCCTTTTTAGAATTTATTTCCTGAATTTTAACTTCTGCCTCAAATTCAATCCGTTTTGCTTCTACCCTGTTTTTATGTATTTCCTTCTGCATGGAACAAACTTCCCTCAAAACCTCTAAAGGGTTAAGCTTTAAAGATTCACTATTCAAATTCTTGAATAATTTATTAATGTTAGAGCTGCTCACGATTATTTCCAGTTAAATGTATCTTAATTGAATTTCTCTGCTTTTATCAGTAATGTTTCCTTCACTGTCCAGCAGAGGTGTTTCCATAATCTCTGAAAGATATTTGATAAGAACAACAGCCTGGGATAATAACTGGACGTGCCTGCAATTATTCAAATCATGTTTAACAGTATCTATATCATCCAAAATAAGGTTTGCCCGGTAATCAAGTTTTGCAACAAGACCTTCACGCTCAGTGATATGGACAATCAAACTGTCCAGACCTTCAGACCAGGCATCCAGCCGGCTGATTTGTTTATCAACCTCAGCTTTATAGGATTTTGCCTCCAGCATGTGCTTAGATCCTTTTTCAGCTATGAAAAACCCACCTGCAAGCATAGCTGGAGCCATTGTCAGACCGCCCAAAACTAAAGTACCCAAGGCTATTCCCCCTCCGCCTGTGGCAATGGAACCACCACCCAGCCAGGCCAGGGTAGCCTTTGTGGCCGCAGCGCCGGCAAGTCCGGAGATAGAAGTTCCGGTGCTGGCTGTCCCATAAAGAGCGATCAGGGTCTTGGCAGTTCCAGCTACCCCTGCCCCGGATGCAAGGGTGAGAAAGGAACCTTTGGCCACTTCATGTGCTTTTATGATCGAACACACAAATTCTTCCATCTCAACAGGCATAATATCCACACTGCTGAACACATCTGCCATAAACAACTCGTTTTTGTACCCAGGGCAGGAAAGCAGGTTTAAAAAACGCTTAAAGGTTTTTACCTGAATATTCAGTATCAGTTCGCCATAACCTTGAGCTTTTTCCTCAACCTGCTGCTGTTTTTGGTTGACTCTAAAAACAGCCTTTTGCCCCCTGGCTTCAGCATCTTTACAAATCTGTCCGGCTTCAATGATTTCGGATACACCATCATACCCTTTTTTTACGCCAACACCTGTTGTAAAAACTGAACCAGCGCCTATAACTATGGGGATAAGAAGCGGGAAGGGCATGCTGATAACCTCCTGATTAATAGTTTTGACGTAACAGCTTAAGCCTTTTTAAGGAAAGCAGAGGAAAGGCACCCCAGAGCCTGTTTTCTGGTTGATGTAAGAAAAGGACTTGGAAAAACAAGTTCTGGGAGAGCCTGTCTCTGTGCTACAGGCAAATGGCTAAACTGTTACCCCTGACCATCCTTGAGCACAGGCATTAAGCATAGCAGCTTAACTCCTGCCGCATGCTTATGCCTTATTTACCAATGAATACAGTGTTTCATTTCAGTCAGGTCAGGTGCAGCTGTAATATTAATTTGCTGACAAAGGCAGGAACAGGTACAATATCTTGCTGATGAACTGTTTCAGTCAAAACAATATCCGCTGATCCAGGAGTCAGAAGAAAGGGAACAATAAAAAAATCAGGGGTGAAAGTGATTTAGTAAAGGATGCTTCAAGCAACTGGGTAGCAGTTTAGCCGTTTGCATAAGTCACTGGGACTGTGTTACCGGTCACTGATATAGAGCCAGTGAGCGGTCAGTATAATGGAGCCACCC
>CAZHCY010000197.1:0-5156 GCA_964531185.1 uncultured Desulfovibrionales bacterium
ATGTTTATCGGTACAAGGTTGCCACAGGGTCCGGGGGATTCCAGGGCAAGGGGTTCATGGAAGGAATCCAGTGCCCGCTGAGGTTTCTGCCGGAAAGACACACTGATCTTGCCTTTTCGGTTTTCGGTGTGTAATGGGGATTTTTAGGAACCATGCTCCTGCTGTCTCTTTTCTGTATTTTTCTTTATCAGATATATCTATGCTCCCAGGAGGCCAAAGACAGGTTCGGGTCTTTGATCTGTGTGGGGGTCTTTTTGTATTTTTTCTGTCAGATTGTGATTAATATGGGAATGGTTTTAGGACTTATGCCGTTGGTGGGTATCCCCCTGCCCTTTATCAGTTACGGGGGCACTTCCATGCTGGTGAACTTCATCATGATCGGCCTCGTGCTGAATGTTTCCATGCGCAGATTCATGTTCAAGGGATGATGCATGCCGGGATGGTTCAAAAAAAATCGAGTTACTGCAAAAGGAGAGATGATGGCCAAGGATGAAATCAATGCTTTCATGGGCATGGGCACCGCCTATCAGGGTAAACTGGTTTTCAAGGGAACAGTCAGAATTGACGGCGAGTTCGAAGGGGAAATAGAGTCGGACGGGACCCTGATTGTGGGCAATGAGGCCAGGGTAGTGGGCACAGTCAACGTGGGGCAGCTGGTTTTGAGCGGCAGGCTGGAAGGAACCCTCAGGGCCCAGGCCAAGGCAGTACTCTACAAGCAGGCCAATATCAAAGGAAAAATAACCACTCCTGTGCTGATGGTGGAGGAAGGGGCAGTGGTCAAGGGAGAAATCAACATGGATCAGGATGAGGGGTCAGCGTCTGAACTGATGGAATGATCCTGCGGGCCTGATCTGGCCGCAGACATATCCCTTTGCCGGGCTGCCCTTCCTGAGGGATTCTGCCTGGTGGGGAGATGCTCAGAGCCGGGAAAAAGGCCGGCTGCAGGGCCAAGGGGCAGGTTCGGGACTCAGTGCAGCAGCACAAAAGCCGTAATCAGCTGCCCGGGGTCATTGCCCAGGGGCGAATCTCTGCTGAATTTTTGAGGCAAAAATGGACAATGACCGTGGGGTTTTTGAACCTGTTCTGAACCTTTGGGGAGCTCGGTTTTTCAGGCCAGGACTTGAATTTAGTCATGTGAAAACATTATCAAAGTTTATTCATGTCCCCAAAGAAACCGCTGAAAAAACGCAAAAAGGTTTTGACACAAACGAGAAAATTGGCTAAAGGCACTGTGTCTTTCACCATATAATGCAAACTTTGAACAAAATTTCACATTCCTGCTGGAGGCGCCATGATTGAAATCAATTTCACGTTTATTATCCAACTGGTCAATTTTTTAATTGTCCTGCTGCTTCTGAACGTAATCCTGTACAAGCCCATCAGGGGGATTCTCAGGAAAAGGGCTGAGATCATGTCTGACAAGGTGGACGGCATTGAGAACTTCAGCTCTGCTGCTGCTGAAAAGCTGAGCACCTATGAGGCAGAGCTGGACAATGCCAGGCTGCAGGCCAAGGAAATCAGGTCGGAATTCAAAGATGAGGGATACAGCCGGGAAGAAGATATTCTGGCCGAGGCATCAGGGGATGCCGGGCGGCTCATGAAGGAGTCCAGGGAAAAGATTGAAAACGAGAGGAAAACCGCCCTGGCCAGCCTCAAAAAGGAAGTTGATAAGATGGCTTCTCTGGCTGCGGACAGGATTTTGAGTAAGGCTTAGTATATATTTCACTACATCAAGGAGGGCTTAGTTTTGAGAGGAAGTTACACAGTACCGATTATATTGGCGCTCCTGCTGGTTCCGGCCGCATTGTTCACAGCTTTTGATCCCATGGAGCTGCATCCCCAGCTCAAGAATCAGATCTGGAGAGTCATCAACTTTATCATATTCATCTCCATTCTGTATTATGCCGGCGGAAAAAAGCTGTTCACCTTTTTTCCCGGTCGAAGCAAGGAGATCGAGTCAGAGTTGAGTGATCTTGATCAGAGGCGCAAAGAGGCTGAAGAAAAGCTGGCAGAGGTGGAAAAGAGCATTGCCAATCTGGAACAGGAAAAGGCGGGGCTCATTGAGCAGGCCAAAAGCCAGGGCGAAGCCATGAAGGCTGAAATTATCGCCAAAGCCGAGGCTGCTGCTGTCCAGATCCGGGAGCAGGCTCATGTCAGCGCGCAGCAGGAAGTCAGGCAGGCCCTTGAAGAGATCAGGGCTGATCTGGCTGATAATGTGGTTCAGGCGGCTGAAGCCATGATCAAGAAAAAACTCAAGGCCGAGGACCACAAGGCATTGATTAATGACAGTCTAACAAGGGTGGTGCTACATTGATAGGAAACATAGTAGCCCGAAGATATGCCCGGGCCCTGCTCGCCCTTGGCTTGAAGCAGGGGGAAAAGGACCTCAGGACGTATGGAGAGGATCTGGATAAGGTAGTCCGCGTCCTGGAGGATTCTCCTGAATTGATGAGGGTCTTCAAAAACCCGATTTTCAATTCTGAAGAGAAAAAAGGCATTCTCAAACAATTGCTGGCCAAATTGAAGCCTGGTCCCATGGTGGCCAATTTCTGCAGCCTTCTGGCGGATAAAGGCCGTCTGGATTGTCTCCCTGAGATCCAAGCTTATTATGCCAAGCTGCTGGATGAGACCCAGGGGATTCTCAGGGGTGAAATAGTAACCGCCATTAAGCTGGCCGAAAATTTGAAACAGGAAATCGCCGGCAAGCTGGAAGAACAGTCCGGACGGAAGGTGATTCTTGATTATAATGTAGATCCTGAAATTCTGGGCGGCTTGAAGCTCAAAATCGGGGACAGGGTTCTGGATGCCAGTATCAGGGCGCAACTGCAAATACTCAAAGAAAACATAAAGAGGGGTGAATAGGGTTATGCAAATAAAAGCAGAAGAAATCAGCCAAATCATTGAGGGTCAGATCAAGAACTACGAAAAGCGCGTGGAAATGAGCGAAACAGGCGTTGTTTTGTCCGTGGGCGACGGCATTGCCAGGGTGTACGGCGTTGAAAATGTCATGGCCATGGAGCTTCTGGAATTTCCCGGCGAAGTAATGGGCATGGTGCTCAACCTGGAAGAGGAGAGCGTGGGCTGCGCCCTGCTTGGCGATGATACAGGAATTAAAGAGGGAGATCTGGTCAAGAGGACCGGCAAGATTGTTCAGGTGCCTGTGGGTGAGGGAGTCAGGGGCAGAGTTATCGATCCTCTGGGAAGACCCCTGGACGGAAGCGGACCCATTCAGGGCAAAGAAACAAGGCTGGTGGAAATCAAGGCCCCGGGTATTGTTGAAAGAAAGTCGGTGCATGAACCCATGTATACAGGCCTTAAGGCTGTTGACGCCATGACCCCCATCGGCCGGGGACAGCGCGAGCTGATCATTGGAGACCGCCAGGTGGGAAAGACCGCCATCTGCGTAGACGCCATACTGGCCCAGAAAGACAGCGACGTACACTGCATATATGTAGCCGTGGGCCAGAAGAAATCAACCGTGGCTCAGGTGGTTGATGTCCTCAAACAGCACGGAGCCATGGAATACACCACCGTGGTATCAGCCACTGCTTCTGATCCGGCTTCCCTGCAGTTCATAGCCGCCTATTCAGGCTGCACCATGGGCGAATACTACAGGGACAACGGCAAGCATGCCCTGATAATCTACGATGACCTGTCCAAGCAGGCTGTGGCCTACAGGCAGATGTCCCTGCTGCTCAGGCGTCCTCCGGGACGTGAAGCATTTCCGGGCGATGTATTTTATCTACATTCCCGTCTCCTGGAACGCGCAGCCAAGCTTTCCGATGATTATGGAGCAGGGTCCCTCACAGCCCTGCCCATCATTGAAACCCAGGCCGGCGACGTTTCCGCCTACATTCCCACCAATGTTATTTCCATTACAGACGGCCAGGTCTATCTGGAGCCCAACCTGTTTTATGCTGGTGTCCGCCCGGCCATCAATGTGGGGCTGTCGGTTTCCAGGGTTGGAGGTGCAGCCCAGATTAAAGCCATGAAAAAAGTGGCCGGCACATTGCGTCTTGACCTTGCCCAGTACAGGGAGCTGGCTGCTTTTGCCCAGTTTGGCTCAGACCTGGACAAGGCCACCCAGAAGAGACTTACCAGGGGCGAGCGCCTGGTTGAGCTGCTGAAACAGCCCCAGTATCAGCCCATGCCGGCAGAAAAACAGGTTATATCCCTTTATTCCGGCACAAAAGGCTATCTTGATGATATTCCAGTGGAAGCTGTATCCAGGTTTGAAACCGAACTCATGGAGTTCATGGTCAGCCAGAAGCAGGAGATTCTTACTGAAATTAAAGAGAAGAAGGATATTGACGAAAACCTGGACAACAGGATTGCGGCTGCCATTGATGAATTCAAAAAGACATTCAAGGCCTAACGGGAGATATAAATGGCATCATTAAGGGACATTCAAATAAAAATCGGGGCGGTCAAAAAGACCAAGCAGATCACCAAGGCCATGAATATGGTGGCCTCGGCCAAGCTGCGCAATGCCCAGCAGCGCATTGAGCGCTTTCGTCCCTACGCTGACAAATATACAGATGTTCTTTCCGAGCTGGCTTCCAGGGTGGACTCAGGCGCCCATCCCCTGCTTGAAAAGCGCGAGGAGATCAGATCTTCAGGGATCATTCTGGTAACCTCGGACAAGGGACTGTGCGGAAGCTTCAATGTTAATCTCTGCCAGACAGCGCTAAAGCTGGCCAGGCAGAAGCAGGAACAGGGAAGAGAGGTAAAATTTGTCTGCGTGGGCAAAAAAGGACGGGATTTCATCCGCAAACAGGGTTTTGAGATTCTGGAAAGCCATGCTGATGTAATGAACGTGTTTGATTTTCAGCTGGCCAACGAAGCAGGCACCATGATCATAAATAACTATCTGGCGGCTGAGCTGGATGAGGTGCATATTGTATATGGGCAGTTTGAATCGCTGGTAAAGCTGACTCCCCAGTCTTCCCAGATTCTGCCGGTGGAAGAAGGCAGAGACGAGACTGCACAGGAGGAAAGCGGCTCAGCCAGTCAGTTCATTTTTGAGCCTTCAGTTGAAGGTCTGCTGGGCGAACTTCTGACCCGACACGTCAAGGTTCAGATAAACCGGGTAAAGCTAGAGTCCCACGCTGGGTAACACCCCGCAAGGCAGACGCCCACGGTTAATGCACCCCAAA
>CAZHCY010000198.1:0-5128 GCA_964531185.1 uncultured Desulfovibrionales bacterium
GTCCTGTTCAGCAAAAAGATCCGGACTCAGCCCCGGGCATTGCTCACGAACTTTTTTAAAGGGCAGGGCAACCAGGTGGTTGGTGGACAGATCCAGAACATCCACCAGGTGCTGGGAATATTTCCGGCTGGACAAACCGGCCAGGGGCTGCATCTCAGGAACATTCAGGGCAATGACCCTGGTGTAGTCGTCATCGCTGCGGTTGACCGCCCTGGTGCCCAGGCCGAACACCAGCCGGATCATGCCTGCATCAGGATCCACCTTGTCATCCCAGGAATAGGGGTTATAGGAAAACCCCACTCCGGCTGCCTGGGGAAAAAAGTATTTTTCATAGTTCACCCCGCTGACCCGCTGGATAAGCAGAGCCATCTGCTCATCCCTGTCCAGAAGACCGCGCTGTTTTCGGTAGATCAAGGCCTTTTCACTGATGGAAGAGGCATAAATCCTGCGGACAGCATCAATAAAGCCGGCCAGCCGCTCCCCGCGGGTGCCCTGATTAACGCAGAAAACACTTTCATATTTTCCCGCAAAAACATTGCCGAAATTATCCTCCATCAGGGAACTGGAACGGACAATAAAGGGCCACTGACCAAAATAATCCAAAAGATCCACAAACTGTTTAATAATATAATGGGGAAAGGAACCGCTCATGATCTGGGATCTGGCCCGGCCAAGATCCTTGAGAAAGAGCTCCGGATCCCTCTGCTGCTGTCTTATCCACCAGACTCCATTTTGAACCAGAAAAGTATAAAAAACATCTGAACCAATATAAAAGGAATCATGGGGTTCAAGCCTGTCTTCCCAGATCCGGGGATCATGTTTCTTCAAAATTGCCCTGGCCAGAAGAAAACCGCTGCTTTTGCCTCCGATGAGGCCGGTGCCGATCATTCTGCGCCGGATGAACAAAAGTTCTTTGAGGCTGATATATTTTTCTGCCAGCTTCAGGATGCGTTTGTCCCTGGAGAAAAGGATCTTTAAAAGCCTGAAGAGCCATGCATCTGTTTTTTCTTTGGAAACCAGGCCTTTTTCATAATCAGCCAGAACCTGCTCAGCCTTTTCAAAAGTCTTGCTCCAATAACCCAGGGTGTGGGCTGCTGAGTCCAGCCTGGACCAGACTTTTTTGCACAGAACCAGGCTTATTCTGTCGCTGGTTCTCACCGGAAAACAGTCATTGCCCTCAAGCTGATGCAGAGTGTTCATGGTGGATGAATATCTGTTGTCCACCTTGAGGGGATGGACATAGATCTTTCCCTCATGCTGATAAATATCGATGAACAGCTGAGTGACATTCAGAATGGGGCTGGTGGCATGAAAGGAATGCCTGTTTCTGTACAGGGAAAAATAGGCCATATTGTCCATGCTCCCCAGATAGGGACAGGTGAGCATGAAAAAATTGCCAAGCATTCTGTCCGAGGACCAGTCCTGGGACAATTCACTCAGACAGTCAAAGATATAGCAGCATCCTTTCCCTTGCTCCTGGATGGCTGAATGGATATTGAAAACAAAATCTTCAAAACCCTGGCCCGGGTCAAAGGTGTAAAGCCGGGTGACCATGTGTTTTTTCATGAGAGGTTCATGCCTGGCAAACCTGATGTAGATCAGGGGAATTTCCCGCTGATGGCAGTAATCAGCCTGGGCCAGGACAAACCTGGTGTATTCCTCCAGACCGTCTATCTGCCAGACAATATTGTCTCCGGGCCGCAGGCCGTTCAGGGACTGGTCAAGACCGCTGATTCCTGTGCTGAATTCATATCCGGGCATGATTTGCGCTTATCTCCTGTTTCAGGTTGATAACTCCGGTAAAAGCATATATGGCCGGATTTTTAAAGCAGAAGAATCCCGGCCCGGATTCTGAAAAAACTTACACTCAGGTATCAGAGTCAAGGTTGTGAGTCTACTTTTTGACCCTCATTCAGGGACTGCCCGTAAAAAAACCTGTACTCTGCTGCAGATTCAGTCATAATAATCATAATCAGCTCAAAGCAGAATTTTGTTCTGAAACTTTTGTAACAGTTCAGCCTTTTTTAAGGAAAGCACCGAAACTGGCTCTCCCAGAGCTTGATTTTCTGAGTCTGTTTCTTACATCAACCAGAAATCAAGCTCTGGGAGAGCCAGTTTCGGTGCCACATGCAAATGTCTAAACTGTTACAAACTTTTAAACTCAGGCACAAGAGGTAACCATGAATGCTTCTGAACATGTCCAGGCGGTTTTTCAGCAGGTGGTCAGTCGAAACCCGGGAGAACTTGAGTTTCATCAGGCGGTAAAGGAAGTCCTTGAATCCCTCAGGCCTGTTATGGCTGAGAGACCAGAATATATTGAAGCCAATATCCTGGGCAGGCTGGTGGAACCGGAAAGGGTGATCTGCTTCCGGGTGCCTTGGCAGGATGATAATGCTGCAGTGCAGGTGAACCGGGGTTTCAGGGTCCAGTTTAACAGTGCTCTGGGTCCTTACAAGGGAGGAATAAGATTTCATCCCAGTGTTAACCAGGGAATTATAAAATTCCTGGGTTTTGAGCAGATTTTTAAAAATTCCCTGACCACCCTTCCCCTGGGAGGGGGGAAGGGTGGTTCTGACTTTGATCCAAAATTCAAGTCAGATGCTGAAATTATGCGTTTCGGCCAGTCTTTTATCACTGAACTGTCCAGACATATTGGAGCTGATACAGATGTCCCGGCTGGTGATATTGGAGTGGGCAGCAGAGAGGTGGGCTACATGTTCGGACAGTACAAAAGGCTGCGCAACGAATTCACCGGGGTTTTCACAGGCAAGGGCCTGAACTGGGGCGGTTCTCTAATCAGGCCTGAGGCCACAGGATACGGATCAGTTTATTTTGCCCAGGAAATGCTCAACACCAGGGGGGATTCCATTGAAGGCAAGGTCTGCACTGTAAGCGGGTCAGGCAATGTGGCCCAGTATACCGCGGAAAAAATAATTGAACTGGGCGGCAGGGTGGTCACTTTTTCTGATTCCAGCGGCATGATTTACGATTCAGAAGGGGTAAATGAAGAAAAACTGCAGTTTGTCAAGGAGCTTAAAAATATCCGCTTCGGGCGGATCAAAGAATATGCCGATGTATTCAAAAACGCCAGCTATCATCCAGGAGCCAGGCCCTGGTGGGTGGAATGCCAGTGCGCCTTTCCCTCAGCCACCCAGAATGAGATCAGCCTGGTTGATATCAAAAATCTGCTGGAAAACGGCTGTTTTCTCATCAGTGAAGGGGCCAATATGCCCACTGAACCTGGAGCAGTGGAAATGGCCCTGAGTGCCGGATGCCTGTTCGGTCCCGGCAAAGCTGCCAATGCAGGCGGAGTGGCGGTCTCAGGCCTTGAGATGTCTCAGAACTCCATGCGCATCAGATGGAGCAGGGAGGAAGTGGATCAGAAGCTGCGCCAGATCATGAAGGCCATTCACCTCCAGTGCCTGGAGGTGTCGCAGGAGTATGGTCTTGAAAACAACCTGGTGGCTGGAGCCAATATTGCCGGGTTCACCAGAGTGGCGGACACCATGCTGGATCAGGGCATAGTATGAGGAAAACATTTCCGGATTAAGGGCCTGGCAGGGTCAATGGTGACCTGTGAATGGACATGATCAGCCTTTTTGCTGATTCTGGGGTATTTCCCGGGCATAATTTTTTTTGACCCATTCAGTCTGGGCTTTTTTGTCACAGGACAGGCCGTCAATCTGGGCGGCCTTGAGCTCTTTGAGGATACGTCCGTAAACAGGTCCGGGCTTGAAGCCCATTTGTTTCAGGTCCTGACCTGTCAGCTGGGGAGTAATGTTTCTCAGGTGGGTAATGAAAAAAGATATTTTTTTGCGCACCTCTTCATTCCTGGTCCTGGCCATCATAAACAGCAGGCCTTCCACAGGCAGGGGTTCCAGGATATAGTACAGTTTACTGTTTTTCTGCTGATGCTTGTGCCAGCGGTAGAGTCTGGCCACGGATTCCTTAACCTGCTCCCGGAGATTGAAAAAAACTGTTTCCTGTTTTTGGGTGAAATTAAACCTGGTGGTGATGATTCTGGTCTGAGAATCATCTATGCTGCTGAACAGCCCCAGTAGATAAAGCATCCACTTCTGAATGGTTTCTTCGGTGTACAGCAGTTGAAACCAGTTGATGACCTTTTCGATTTCCAGCAGAATTTTATTGATATTGGGGGTCAGCTGGAGCAGGGGATGAATATTTCGAAGCAGGCCGAAATGCTCCATTCTGGATATGCAGCCCAGGGGATTGCTTTCCTCAAAGGTCATTTGCAGTTCATGAAAAATCCGGCTTCCTGACAAACGGTGAAAAATATCCAGTTCAACAGCGTTTTTAATGAGTTTTTCCGTCTGGGTGCCGATTCTGAAGGAAAACCTCTGTTCAAACCTGATGGCCCGGATGATTCTGGTGGGATCTTCCACAAAACTCAAGGAATGCAGAACCCTTATGATTTTGTCCTTGATGTCCCGCTGACCTCCGAAAAAATCCACCAGCTTTCCAAAGTTGTCCGGGTTCAGATGAACTGCCAGGGCATTGATACTGAAGTCCCGGCGGTAAAGATCCATTTTAATGGAAGACAGTTCCACAGTGGGCAGGGCGGCCGGATGTTCATAATATTCCAGCCTGGCAGTGGCCACGTCTATTTTCTGCCCGTTTTCCAGAATGACCACAGCTGTCTGAAACTTGTGGTGCGCCCTTATCCTTCCGCCCAGCCTGCCGGCCAGGGCCCTGGCAAAGGAAATGCCATCGCCTTCAACCACCAGATCAACATCCAGATTGTCCCGGTCCAGAAAAATATCCCGGACAAATCCTCCTACAATATATAACTGAAAATCCATTTCCGCAGAAAGCTGCCCGGCTTTTTCCAGAAGCTCGAAAATAGAGCCGGGCAGCCTGTCCCTGAGCATTTTTTTGATGTTTCTTTCTCTTTTTTTCTCAGGAAGCAGAGTTTCCGGGATTCTGGCCGGTTCTTTAATGATATTGTTGATCAGATCAGTTCTGGTGACCACCCCAATAATCCTGTCCTCCTCCTCCACTGGAATAAGACGCTGCCTGCGGCCGATGATGATCTCCATAACCTGATATATGTCATCCTGAGAGGTGAGGGTGGTGAAATCCGTAACCATGTATTCCCGGACAGGGATAT
>CAZHCY010000199.1:0-5118 GCA_964531185.1 uncultured Desulfovibrionales bacterium
GGGTGACGGGGTGCCTGTCCCCTGCGCCCTTAAAAAGGGCTAAACTGTTACAAATATATTATCCATTTTAGGGAAAGCAAGGCGCCTCAGGACCTGTTTTCCGGTTGATGTAAGGATGAGGGTGACATGGGCTTGAGAGGCTGCAGGCAGAATTTCTGCCTGCAGCCTCTGTCAAAAGGTCATTGTGGCTTTATTCCGGAAGTCAGGAATATGGGGTCGCTTATCCAGGTCTGTCCGGTGTGGGGATCATCTTCAGGCCGCCACCAGTTGCGGATGCTCAAGGTTTCAAGATTCTCCAGCTTATTGGCGGCCAGCATGAGGTCCAGCATGAAGCCCAGACGCTCAAAGGTATGCAGCTCCTTCCAGAGCCGGGTTGCCTTGGGAGGAAACCAGCGGTCGGAAACAGCCAGCAGAAGCCTGCCCCCGGGTTTGAGCACCCGGGCTGCGTGGCTGATGGTGATATAGGGGCTGGTCAGGTACTCCACTGATAAGCTGCAGATTACAGCATCAAAGGCTGCATCTTCAAAAGGCAGCTCAGGCTCCAGGTTAAGATCATGAATTATATGAGAGTCCAGCTGCGGATTGGCTTCCAGCTCTTCCTGGTTGAGTCCCAGGCCTGTGGTCTGCAGATCCATGTCATCAGGCAGGTGTGAATTGACCCCGGACATGAGATCCAGAACCTTCATTCCCGGGCTTAGGGCCTGCCGGTACTCTTCAGTCAAAAAAGCCCGGGCCTGAGAATCAATATGGTTGATCATCCTGGGTGTGCTGTAAAATTCTGTGTCCAGGGTTTCGTCAGCCCGGGCAAAGCCGGGACCTGGAAAATCAGTGGGCTTGTCCCTCCACCTGGCCTGCATGCCCGGGCCGGTGTTCAGGATTTCTTCGCTCCAGTGGGTAAGCCTGCCTCCTGTCTCACAATTATTGGGGCAAAAGTTTTCCACCCTGGCTGTGATGTTCAGGGGGTGATCCGCCAGAGGGTGGGCCAGATCAACCTGAAGCATGGTTTCTGATTTGTCTGTAATGCGGCAGGGCCGCATATCCTGAGGGAAAAAAAGGTGTCCGCCCAGCAGGCCCCTGGGATAGAATCGGCCTTGATAAGGCACAATGGGCTCATCCAGAAACTTGCGCTGGATGAATTTGCTCAAGGGCGTTGTTTTCAAATGGGATTTGTCCCTGGCCGGAACCGCTTCTCCCGGCTTGTAGGACATGGTGACCTGAGGACTGTTCTGTTCCAGAAGGGTTTCTTTCATGCCCGGGAAGAAAATATCCCTCCACATGTTAACCTTGCGGGCCAGATATTTTTCCCTGTGCCTGGCCTGGCGGCTCTGCCAGGATACTTCAAACTCTATGGTAGCCAGACTGTTGATGCTGATGCGGTTCATGGCCTCCTTCTTTGCTCACCCTGAATTGGGTTCTGATGGTTGGTGAATAATGTCTGCCAAGTCATTCCTGACTACTGTGCCGGCCCCTGAGGCAGGTGCTGTGGTGCAGATAGGAACCAGCCCGCAGCCTGTCAGGCCGGAAATTTAAGGCTTGAGCAGGCCAGATCTGAGTAAGACCCTGAACTCTGTCAGGTAATCCTCAGGCACCAGAAGTATTAGTCAGGCAAAATTGTTTCATAAGAACTGCGCTTGATGAGTCAAGCAGATCAGGCTGGAAAAATTTCTTTTAAGGCGGCCTGCCTGAAGGCAAAAATCTGTTTCAGCCTGGGCTTGACCAGGAAGGCGTGCAAAGGCCGGGAAAAAGGGTCATAAGGCAAGGCGTAATGGACAGTATCGGTCATTCTGGTCTGTTTGTTGACAGGCTGAAAATGATGCTGATGATGCCAGAACAGATATGGGCCCATGCGCTGCTCATCCACAAAGAAAAACGGCGGGTCAGCCCTGGTGATTTCAGTAACCCAGGTCATGGGCAGACCGGCAACCGCTTTGATGCGGTACTGGAAGATCATTCCGGCATACATGCAGGCCGAGTCCTGGTGAATTATATCAAAGCAAAGCCAGGAGGGAGTGATCCGGCAAAGGTTTTCCGGGCTGGAGAAAAAGGACCAGGCCTGTTCCGGGTCAAGGGGCAGAATCTGTTCATATTGCAGGCGATGCAGTTTCATGGCAAGAAACCTGTTTCAGGCCGGCCTCAAGGATCTGCCCGGGCCGGGTCTGGACAAAACATTTGACACTGCCTGAATAGCAATACATTTATGGAACGGATCAATTGCCGCAGGCAGACTCCAGGGGCAGACAGCTTGTCCGCGCCAGGGACCGGCCGGCCGGGCCATGTTTTCAGGCATTGAAGAAAATAGATCATAACAGGCTGGACTGCAAAATTTTTTTTGCAGTCCAGGGAGTCGGCAGACCGGGATCAAAGGTCAGCAAAAAGCTTTCAGGACCGGCAAAAGGCTGAATTATTCCTGCCTGGACTTTTTGCAGGGAGTTCATAATAAACAAAACAGATAGCCTGATTATCCTTAAACCTCATGTAACAGTTCAGCCTTTTTAAGGAAAGCAGGGGACAGGCACCCCAGTGCCTGTTTTTTGGTTGGTGCAAGGGACAGACTTAGAAAAACAGGCTCTGGCAGAGTCTGGGCCCGCAGCATATGCAAATGTCTGAACTGTTAAAACCTTATAAAAATATGAACCAGAATTCTTTTTTAAGCAATGAAAATGTGACCCGTGTCAGGGCTGGTGACAAGGACATCTATCTGCTGGGCACGGCTCATGTATCACAACAAAGCGTAGAGGACGTTAAAAGCCTGGCTGAGAGCATAAAGCCTGATGCCATCTGCGTTGAACTGTGCGCATCCAGGCATCAGGTCATGACCCAGCAGGATGTTTGGCAGAAGACGGATATTTACCGGGTAGTCCGGGAAAACAAGTCTCTTTTTCTTCTGGTACAGCTGGGACTGAGCACGTTTTACCGCAAAATAGGAGAAAAATTAGGCGTACGCCCTGGAGCTGAAATGCTGGAAGGGGTCCGGCAGGCTGAAAAACTGGGGACTGAACTGGTCCTGGCTGACAGGGATGTGAATATCACCCTGAAAAGGGTCTGGGGCTCGCTTTCCTTTTGGTCCAAACTGAAACTTCTGGGTCATCTTTTGCTGAGCCTGGTTTATCAGGGAGATATTGAAAAGGAAGATATTGAAAAAATAAAAAGCAAGGACCAGCTGCAGATTGTCATGGATGAGTTTGCCGGATCTTTTCCACAGGTTCAGAAAACCCTTGTGGATGAACGGGACCGGTATCTGGCGCACAAGATATCCACTGCCCCGGGAATAAAGATACTGGCAGTGGTGGGAGCAGCCCATGTTCCGGGTATCAAGAAGTATCTGCATCAGGATGTGGATGTGGCCCGGCTGACATCCATTCCAGACCCTCCTGTCTGGCCTGTGGTCCTTAAATGGGCCATCCCAGCTGTTATTGTGCTTTTGCTGGCGGTGGGGTTTCTGACCCAGGGCACAGAGCATTCCATTCAGTCCGTTTATATCTGGGTCCTGGTGAATGGAATTTTCTCCGCCCTGGGAGTGAGCCTGGCCCTGGGGCATCCTTTGGCCGTTGCAGCTGCTTTTGTGGCCGCCCCCATCACCAGTCTCAACCCGACCATTGCTGCGGGCTGGATAGCCGGGCTGGTTCAGGCCTGGGTCAAAAAACCCGTTGTGGCTGACCTGGAGAATCTTTCCCAGGCCTTGAGCAGCCTGAAGGGGTTCTGGCTGAATCCGGTGTGCAGAATACTGCTGGTGGTGGTCCTGGCCAATCTCGGCAGCTCCCTGGGCACTTTTGTGGCCGGCACCTGGATTGTCAGCAGGGTATTTTAAGGAGTTGTGATGAATTATCCCCTGCGCATATTCGGGACCTTGCGGGAAGTTGACCCGGCCGGACCCCTGAACCTGAAGACAGAAGGGCTGCATCTTGAACGATCAGGCAGTGTCCTTGAAATTGAGTATGAAGGTCCATATATGGATGTGGAAGAGCTTCTGGAAACCCTGGCCTGTCAGGTCCAAGAAAACACATACGGCCACGTGGACTGCATTGATCACCTGGACTGGATGGTGTACAGGTATCAACTACTGCAGAGGAAATGGCAGGTTGAACATGTTAACCCGGATGCTGTCCTGGAAGGATACAAGTACTGAACCATGCTTTGCACAAAGAATCAGGTAAATATCTTTCAGCAGGGAATCAGGATTGTTATCAGGTGCAGGCACTATATCCTGTGGGCTGGCCTGATCTATTCGGCCGGGGTGGCAGCAGGCTTTGTGTACAAAGATAATCTGGATTTTATGCAGGCTGGATTCCAGGAACTGGTTGATAAGTTTGCCGGGCTTAACGCCTATGAATTTATTCTGAAAATTTTTTTGCATAATCTGATGGCCGGTTATCTGGCCATGTGCTTTGTGGTTGTCTGGGGCCTGGTTCCCATGGGACTGGCTTTTTTCAATGGGATGATGGTGGGCTGGTTTGCAGGCTTTGCAGACCACCTTTCCCTTTATGAGCTGGCTCTCATGCTGGTCCCGCACGGACTGTTTGAATGGCCGGCCATGTTCATCGCCTTTGGAGTTGGGACCTGGCGGGGGCTTGGTCCTGCAGTGTCCCATGAGCAGGCCGGCTGGCTCATGCGCTGGAAAAAGGCCCATCTGGCCTATTTCACTGTGGTGGTGCCCCTGCTTCTGGCGGCAGCTGTAGTGGAAGGCAGGTATCACATGGCCGGGGCAGCATTTTAGAGTCAGGCCCAGGGCTTGTCCTGGAGCCGGCGTGTCTGGGTGTCCGGCAGACAGGCAGGGAAAAGAGAGCATTATGCGTTTTTGACAACCAGGTCAGGGACGTAGCCATTCAGGGGGTCTAAATGGCGATTGCCTGCGTCCCGCGTACGGGGACGGGTGTACTACCTGTTTGTAAATGATACAGACTCAGGTTTGCTTTGAATATAAAAAACAGGTTTATCCACCCAGGGGACAGTCCCCAAGCCAGGGACAGTCCCGGTGCCAAGTTATAATTCTGGAACGTTTAAACCGGTTTTTGCTGTAATAATAACAGTTCAGCCCTTTTTTAAGGGCGCAGGGGACAGGCACTCCGTCACCCACTTGAGCTGAATTTTTGAAGTTGAATGCCTGCTGGATTGCCAAGT
>CAZHCY010000200.1:0-5103 GCA_964531185.1 uncultured Desulfovibrionales bacterium
ACACCCGCAAAACCACCCCAGGACACAGATATCCTGAAAAATACGCCGTTCTGGTCGGCGGCGCCATGAATCACCGTCTGAACCTTGAACAGATGCTGATGCTCAAGGACAACCATATCGATGGACTGGGCAGCATTACCGCTGCAGTCAGGGCTTTAAGGGCGGCCTATGTTCCCTGTCCACCCATTGAGGTGGAATGCAGAAATACAGACCATGTCCGGGAAGCTGTCAGCGCTGGTGTAGACTGGATCATGCTGGACAACATGTCCATCCCGGAAATTGAAAAAGCTCTGCAGATCATTCCCCAAAAAATCAGCTCCGAAGTCAGCGGAGGTATTACACTGGATAATATTGAAGGTTTCGCAGCTCTTAAACCTGATTATATTTCCACTGGAGCCATAACCCATTCCGCTCCCGGAATTGACTTGAGCATGAGAATCGAGGTCTGAAATGTACTCTGAACAGATTTTTCGCATCAAACAGAAAATGGGCGGCAGGCTGAAGATCCTTGCCCACCATTACCAGCATGACAGCATAGTTGAACACGCCGATCTGGTGGGTGATTCCCTGCAGCTGGCCTCAGCCATACCAAACCTGGAGGCGGAAAAAATCATTTTCTGCGGGGTAAACTTCATGGCAGAAACCGCAGCCGCCCTGGCAGGGCCTGGTCAGATGGTCTTTGCCCCGGTCCCGGAGGCCACCTGCGTTATGGCTGACATGGCTCCGGCCCGGCTTGTGGAAACCATTCTCCAGAGGCTTTCTTCCAGGGCAAAAGTGATACCCCTGGCTTATGTCAATTCATCCCTTCAGGTTAAGGACATCTGCGGAAGATATCAGGGCAGCGTATGCACTTCTGCCAATGCAGCCGGCATGCTTGACTGGGCCCTTTCCCAGGGGGACCAGGTACTGTTTCTGCCGGACCAGAATCTTGGTCAAAACACCGCTGACCAGCTGGAGATCAGCCCGGATGAAATTTCAGTCCTGAACATTAAAAATAACGGGCAGATGATAGACCCGGGCAGACTGGCAGCCAGAAAGCTCCTTCTGTGGCCAGGAGTCTGTGCAGTGCATTACCGTCTCAAGCCGGATACCATCCAGAAAATTCTGGCTGCTGATCCCCAGGCCCTGATCATAGTCCACCCTGAAACCAGTCCTCAGGTGGTGAGCCTGGCTCATGAATCAGGTTCCACCTCAAAAATCATATCCTTTGTTGAAAAAGCTCCTCCAGGCAGCAGAATATACATAGGCACCGAGGATCATCTGGTTCACCGCCTGCAGAAAAAACATAAAAACAAACATATCTTTTCCCTGAAAGTAGGATTTTGCAGCAATATGTCCCGGACAACTCCCCAAAAACTGCTCAAATGCCTTGAAAAGCCGGAACCTCAAAGAGCAGTCAAAATACAAAAAGATTTGGCCCGCAATGCCCGCAGATCCATTCAAACCATGCTCAAGGCTGGTTCATCATGAGTGATTCCATTAATACCAGGATCCTGATCATTGGCTCCGGCATTGCCGGTTCTTCAGCTGCCCTGTGTCTTGCCGATGCCGGGCTGGAAGTTTTGCTGGTAACTTCCGGGAACCGGCTGGATGACGGCAATACCGCCCTGGCCCAGGGCGGAATAGTCTATAAGGCAGCAGAAGATGAACCCGGTCTGCTGGAAAAGGATATGCTCACTGCCGGCTGGGAACAGAACCATATAAAAGCAGTCAAATTCCTCTGCCATAAAGGACCTGAAGCGGTTAAGAAAATCCTTATAGACCGACTTAAGGTGCCCTTTGAAAAAATTGACGGGCAGAAATTTCATCTCACCAGAGAAGGGGGCCACAGCCTGGCCAGAATTCTGCACTGCGCAGACTATACAGGCCGCAAGATCATGGACAGCTTCAACCAGGCGGTCTTGAAGCATCCCAACATCAGGGTCATGACCGGCCAGACTGCCATTGATATTCTTACCACCCAGCACCATTCCTCAGAACTTGAAATCAGATATCAGCTCATGAATCAATGCGCAGGAGCATATATCCTGGACCAGAGCAGCGGACACGTAAACAGGATTCTGGCAGATTTCACTCTGATTGCCTCGGGCGGGATCGGCCAGATCTATCTGAACACCACCAACACCCCTTCTTCCCTGGGATCAGGGCTGGTCATGGCTCAAAGGGCCGGGGCCAGAATGATGAATCTGGAGTATGTTCAGTTTCATCCCACAGCCCTGTTTCATAGGAGTCCGAGAAAATTTCTCATAACCGAGGCCATGCGCGGAGAAGGCGCGGTTTTGATCAATGCCCGGCATGAGCCATTTATGAAGAAATATGATCAGAGAGGGGATCTGGCTCCCAGGGATATCGTCACCAGAGCCATTGTGGAAGAAATGCTTGGAACCGGAGAAGACTTTGTTTACCTTAATGCAGCTGATAACATCAAGGATCCGGCGGGCAGATTCCCGACAATTCACCAGAAATGTCTGGAAAACGGAATAGACATCACCAGAGATCCCATCCCCGTAGTCCCGGCCGCCCATTATTTCTGCGGCGGAATCCTTGTGGATACATCCGGAAGAACCACCATAGACCGGCTGTATGCAGCTGGAGAGTGCGCCTGCACAGGGGTGCACGGCGCCAACCGCCTGGCCAGCACATCGCTTTTGGAGGCCCTGCTCTGGGGATATTCAGTCTCCAGAGACATTCAGCACAGATGCAGAAACAAATCCATGCTCAGCCGCAGAATCAGAGCATCCATACCTGAATGGAAATTTTTGGGTTCCAGACATAACGAGGATCCAGTGCTCATTGCTCAGGACTGGTCCACCATCAGAAATACCATGTGGAACTATGTAGGCATAAACCGGACATCAGCCAGGCTGAAAAGAGGGTTTGACGATCTGCGCAACCTGAATAAAAGGCTGCATGACTTTTACAAAGAAACAGCCATCTCCAAATCCCTGGTAGAGCTTTTCCATGCCTCTTACGCAGCCTATCTCATAACCACAGCCGCTCTGCGCAACAAGCAGAGTCTGGGGTGCCACCACAGAAAAGATGATTAACTTCATGGTAAGAGTTCAGCCCTTTTTAAGGGCGCAGGGGACAGGCACCCCAGCGCTTGGTTTTCGATTGATGTAAACACAGATTTTGGAAAAACAAGTGCTGGGAGAGCCAGTCCCCATGCCTCATACAAATGCCTAAACTATTACAAAACAGGTTTATCCAACTTGGGGACGGTCCCGAAGCCAGGGACAGTCCCCGTGCCTGATCAAAATTTCCTGATTTTTCTAAAAATTTACAAACAAGTAATGCTCTCCTTCATGATGGTTAGATAACTATTCAAGCCGTCAGCATTAAGGTTCAGGCCTCAAAAGACCAGACAGACCTGGAAGAGACTTAAGCCAAAAACCCGCCTGCATTACCTGCAGACGGGTTTTTTCTTGAGATGGCTGTAGACAGCCGGACTCACCTACAGGCCTTTCTTTTCAAACCACCTGAAAAGCAGCAGCCCTGCAGCAATAAAGACCACAATAAGAATCCAGTGATTCATGTTCAGCACCTCAGGCAGGGTGATCTTGCCCAGATCTCCCCATTGATAGACGCTGTTCTGCAGGGCCGGGTACATTTCAGCAAAAAAACCGGTTCCAAAAAGCATGCCCAGGATGCCCCAGACCGCGTCCAGCCTTCCTTCCCCCAAGGCACCCAGGGAAGTGCCCGGGCAGTAGCCCAGCATCCCCCAGCCTATCCCAAAAAGCAGACCGCCCACCACATTGGCTCCAATAATTGTTGGTTTCACTGAGAGTTCCACAACCCCCAGGTCGTGCAGGGCATAAATACCCACCATGCTGACCATCACCGCGGACAGCATAAATTTAATGATGGTCATATCCTGGAGCCTCAGGGCACCCAGCTGCTTGTCATATCTGACCACTCTGGCCTTCTGCATTAAAAAACCGAACAGGATTCCGGTTATAAGCCCTATGATTATGAGCATCATTTTCTGCATCCTCCATATATGATTTTGGCCATATATATACCGGCCACCAGAAAGCAGACAAGAGCAACATACCCGCTGACGGAAAGTTGAAGCGTACCGCTCAACCCGTGTCCGCTGGGTCAGCCCCCGGCCAGCCTGGCTCCGAACATGCCTATGATCCCGCCGAAAAAGGCCATAATCCCCCGTTTGACAGGGGTCATTCCAAAACGTTCCTGCCACATGTCCGGCACCCACTGCTTTTTAAAGGTACCTGAGGTATAGGCGGCAATAAAAGAACCCAGCATAATTCCAAAGACAAACATCCACTGCCATTCGATTTTGGGCGTATAACGGATGAAATAATCCATCTGAGCCACCCTTTCCGGGGCAAATAAGCTCTCTATGATGCCGGACATGCGGACAAAGCTGGTTGAAGCTCCAAAAAACTTGCCGGCTATGAGCACGGAAAGTACCGCCACAATTCCGCTTAAAGCCCCGGCCAGATAGGGACTCCACGCTTTCTGATCATTCATGGTCATCTCCTTTTGATTGTTTGCTGTGGTATTGTTTTTTTGTCTTAACCATCATGCACTTTCCAATGATTAGTAGAAAACATAATCCCTGGTTTTCCTCTTGTAAAGCTGACCCTGTCAGAAGGACCGTCAGGGCGAAAGAAAAGCCTTTATGGATTTACCTGGAAAAAGTCGGGAATTACTGGATCCGTAACAGTTCAGTCATTTGCATAAGGCACGGCTTCCTGCCCGGAGGCATACAGCCTGACAGGAGACTGGCTCTGCCAGAGCTTGTTTCCCAGGTCTGTAACCGTTCAGGGGGCGCGGGAACCGGCATGGGGACAGTCCCCATGCCGGTCTGCCGACTTCAATATCGAGGACCACCTGAACGGTTGCCCAGATCATTTTCTTACATCAACCAGAAAACAAGCCCGGGCTGCCCTGCTTTCCTAAAAAAGCTAAACTGTTACCAGTTTTACCGGCCTCTGATTCCTGACTCCTGCTTTCTGACCCCTGACTCCTGCTTTCTGACTCCTGACCCCTGACTCCTGACTCCTGACTCCTGACCTCTGACTCCTGACCTCTGACTCCTGCTTTCTGCCCCCTGACTCCTGACTCCTGACTCCTGAC
>CAZHCY010000201.1:0-5091 GCA_964531185.1 uncultured Desulfovibrionales bacterium
GTTACTTATAGGTTCGGTCTCGGGCCGCCCGGGTGAGACGCTTTTAACTCTCAAGTTACGGAGAAAAAATGAACAATCCAGTTATAAGAGGCATAATCCTCGGCGGTTCAGTGGGCCTTATGGCTTCCTGGTTCGGCTTTGATCCGGCCAGGGCTCTGCTGCTGGGCATGCTTTGCGGACTGCTGGCCGCCCTGACCAGAACAGCTGCCCTGCGCAAAAAAGACAAAAAATAAGCTTGAGCCCCCTGGAAAAACCTTGACCAGTGGCCCCTGCAGCCACGCCAGGGGCTGGACATCAAAGATCCAGATACTGCCCTGTGGTGGAGGCCGGATTGACCCTGATTTCCTCCGGGGTTCCAGAGGCAATTATCCTTCCTCCGCTGTCGCCACCCCCAGGGCCCAGATCCACCACATAATCCGCACAGGCCACCACATCCAGATTGTGCTCAATAACCACAATGCTGGCTCCTTTATCCACCAGCTTGTTCAAAACCTGTATCAGCTTGCCCACCTCATGGGTATGCAGGCCTGTGGTTGGTTCATCCAGGATATACAGAGTGCCGGGCAGGCTTTTTTTGCTCAGTTCTCGGGAAATCTTGATCCTCTGGGCCTCTCCCCCGGACAGGGTGGTGGCCGGCTGCCCCAGGCGGATGTATTCCAGGCCCACTTCCTCCAGAATGGCCAGCTTCCTGTCCAGCACCGGATAGGAGGAAAAAAAGGCCCTGGCCTGATCAACAGACATCTCCAGGATCTGGGAAATATTCTTACCTTTATACTCCACATCCAGGGTTTCCCGGTTATATCTTTTGCCCCCGCACACTTCACAGGTAACATATACATCCGGCAAAAAATGCATCTCCACCTGAATCTGCCCGTCACCCCTGCAGGCTTCACACCTTCCTCCGCGAACGTTGAAGCTGAATCTGCCGGGTTTATAGCCCCTTTTTCTGGCTTCCGGGGTATTGGAAAAAATCTTTCTGATCTCGTCAAAAATCTTGGTATAGGTAGCTGGATTTGACCTGGGCGTCCTGCCGATGGGCGACTGGTCAATGGCCACAATCTTCTCAATTTTTTCTTCACCTTCAATGCCCCTGATGAAACCCGGATTCTCAACCTTGAGTCCCCTGGCCAGGGCCAGATGCTTGTAAAGAGAATCCACCACCAGGGAGCTTTTGCCTGACCCGGACACCCCGGTAACCACTGTCAGGGTCTGCAGAGGCAGCTGAAAATCAATATCCTTGAGGTTGTTGGTCTGCACCCCTTTGATGAACACAAAATCTTCAGCCTTTCTTCTGGTTTCAGGTCTGGGGATATAAAGATCGTGGCGCAGATACCTGCCGGTCAGTGAATGCTCAGCCTGCACAAGCCCCTGGACATGTCCCTCATAAACCACCTCTCCGCCCAGAAGCCCGGATCCCGGACCAAGCTCAACAATATGATCCGCAGACCTGATGGTTTCCTCATCATGTTCCACCACCAGCACTGTGTTGCCCCTTTCCTGAAGCTGGCGCAGGGTATTGATGAGCCTGTTGTTGTCCCTGGGGTGCAGCCCTATGCTGGGCTCGTCCAGAACATAGGTCACCCCCACCAGACCTGATCCCAGCTGTCCGGCCAGCCTGATGCGCTGGCCCTCGCCTCCGGATAAAGTGGACATGTTTCTGGACAGGCTGATGTAGTCCAGCCCTACATTAACCAGAAAACGCAGCCTGTGAATGAGCTCCCGGACCAGGGGGTCAGCAATTTTCTTTTCCATGTCTTTAAACTCGAGTCCTTCCAGCCACTTCAACGACTTCTCAATGGAAAGACCGGTAAAGTCCATGATGTTTCTGTCTTTTACATATACAGAAAGGGCTTCCGGCCTGAGCCTTGCGCCCTGGCAGGAAGGACAGGGGCGGGACTGTCTGAACCTGGCCAGTTCATCGCGCCAGACATGGCCAAAACCGTAACCCTGTTCCAGCAGGGCAATGATCCCTTCAAAACCTGTTTTTTCATCTCCCAGAAACAGAGCTTCCATGGCTTCCGGGCTGAAATCCTCCAGCCTGGTGTCCAGAGAAAAACCATATTTTCGGCCCAGCTTTGCCAGATCAGGAATATATCTCTCCAGCACCCTGGGGTTCTTCCAGGGAATCACTGCTCCCTGTCTGAGACTGAGTCCTTTGTTGGGGGCAATGAGCTCAGGCTCGAAATACTCCACGCTGCCAAGGCCTGAACAGGACGGACAGGCCCCTTTGGGATTATTAAAGGAAAACAGCTGGGGGCTGGGAGCAGGCATGGATATTCTGCAAACCGGACAAACCGCTTCTGTGCCGTAAAAAATATCTTCCCCATCCACAGGACAGACCACCAGAGTGCCCTGGCCATAGCTCAGGGCCAGTTCCACTGAATCCGCCAGACGCTTGCGGATTTCAGGCTTAAGCACCAGCCTGTCCACCACCAGATCCAGTCTGTGGCGTCTGTTTTTCTCCAGCTCAGGCAAAGGCTCCAGAGGCAGCACCTGCCCATCAGCCCTGACCCTTGCAAACCCCTGGGACTTGAGCTTTTTCAGAAGCTCCTGATGAGTTCCTTTTTTATTGTCTGTCAAAGGGCTTAAAATCATGAACCTGGTACCGGTCTCCATGTCCAGGATATCATCAACAATCTGGGAAGCGGAACGGGCTGACACCTGTCTGGAACAGCTGGGACACCTGGGTTTGCCCAGTCTGGCAAAAAAGACCCGCAGAAAATCATATATTTCTGTAACCGTACCCACGGTGGACCTGGGATTTCTGGCCAGGGTATGCTGCTCAATGGAGATGGCCGGGGATAAGCCCTCGATCCTTTCCACCTGCGGCTTGTCCATCTGGGGCAGAAACTGTCTGGCATAGGCTGACAGGGATTCCACATAGCGTCTCTGTCCCTCGGCATAGAGGATGTCAAAGGCCAGGGTGGACTTGCCTGAGCCTGAAGGACCGCATATTACTGTCAGCTTATGTCTGGGAATCTCCAGGCTGATGGATTTAAGGTTGTGATGCCTGGCCTTGTGTATGGAAATATTTTCTTTCATATCTTCTCACAGTGCATTAAGCCTGCTGACATAAGGAATTGAGTAACAGTTCAGCCTTTGGCATGAGGCAGGGGGACTGTCCCTGGCTTTGGGACAGTCCCGGGCCTGCTGGTCAAAAAAGCATAATGCTCTGCCCGGGTGCGCCCGGGTGAAACGCTTACATGAACCCAAAAATGCGCCGGGATGTCCTGCTTTCCTTAAATATGGCTGAACTGTTGCTGGAGATGAAATAATGGGCCAAATGCCCGGGCTTTCAGCCCTGAACACAGCTGTCCCACTGCTGTTATCTGGAAATTTTCCTTGCCTGATGCTCAGACCCGGGTCTAAGATTAATAAAAAAAGTCCTGCTATCCAGGAATCGGGAAAAAAAGCTGGACAGAGTTTTTATAATCCGCTTCAGTCCAATATTAAAAAATGAAACGAAACAGACTGATTGTCAATGGCCGGGTCCAGGGTGTGGGATTCAGGCCTTTCATTTACCGGCTGGCCAGGGAATTTGACCTTGCCGGATCAGTATCCAATACCAGCCAGGGAGTAGTCATTGATGTGCAGGGAACTGCGGAAAAGCTCCAGGCCTTTGCAGCAGCCGTGACTCAAAAGCATCCTCCACTGGCAAAAATCATCCGGCTTGAATCCCTGGAACTGGAGCCGGACAGCCACCTGCAGGGCTTTGTCATTATTCCCAGCAGGGGCGGCAAAGAACATCAGGTGCTCATAAGTCCGGATGCCTCAATTTGCAGAGACTGCTGCAGGGAGGTGCTTGATCCGGATGACCGGCGCTTTTTGTATCCCTTCACCAATTGCACCAATTGCGGTCCCAGACTGACCATTACCCGCTCCATCCCCTATGACCGGCCCATGACTTCCATGGCCTGTTTTGAAATGTGTCCTCACTGCCTGGCCGAATACAATGATCCGGCGGACCGGCGCTTTCATGCCCAGCCCAATGCCTGTCCTCAATGCGGTCCAGAGGTGTGGCTGGCTGATTCCAGAGGAAATAAGATCACTGAAGCGGACCAGGCCGTGTCTTCTGCCGCCCGGCTGATCCTTGAGGGCCTGATAGTAGCTGTCAAGGGGCTGGGCGGATTTCATCTGGCCTGTGACGCAGGTGCTGCTCAAGCCGTGCAAAGACTCAGGCAGCGCAAAGCAAGGCCTGCCAAGTCCCTGGCTGTCATGGTTCCTGACCTGGAATCCGCCGGCAGACTGGTCCGGCTGAGCCCTCAGGGAAAAGCTGTCATGTCCGGCATGGAAAAACCCATTACCATCCTGCCTGTCCAGGAGCCATTCCCCCTTAGCCCGGATCTGTCTCCGGACACTGACAGTCTGGGAGTCATGCTGCCTTATACCCCGCTTCATGTGGTGCTTTTTTACCACCTGAAAAAACTTCTGCCTCTGCATAAACTTCCAGCCCTGGTCATGACTTCAGGCAATCACAGCTCAGAGCCCATCAGCCTGGGCAACAGGGAAGCCCTGAAAACCCTGGGAAACATTGCTGATTATTTTCTGCTGCATAACCGGGACATTCTCATTCGCTGCGATGATTCAGTCCTGGCCGCCCACGGCCCCAGGCCGGTCTTTTTCCGCCGGGCCCGCGGCTTCACTCCAGCGCCTGTTTTTCTGCCCCGGTCCGGTCCGGCTGTACTGGGGGCCGGTCCTGAGCTTAAAAACACCATCTGCCTGACCAAAAAAGACCAGGCCTTTGTATCCCAGCACATCGGAGATTTAAAAAACCTGGAAACATACAGATTTTATCAGAATACCATCAGCCACCTGCAGAACATTCTCAGTCAGAAGCCCGAGGCCGTGGTCCGGGATCTGCACCCTGATTACCTGAGCTCCAGGTATGCATCTGAAGAGTCCGGGCTGCCCGTGCATGAACTGCAGCACCATTTTGCCCATATTTTTTCAGTCATGGCTGAAAACCGACATGAAGGCCCCTGTCTGGGCCTGGCCCTGGACGGAACTGGTCTTGGCCAGGACAAAACCCTGTGGGGCGGCGAACTTTTGCTGGTGGACCCCGGCAAGCTGATCACCAGAAGGCTTGGCTCG
>CAZHCY010000202.1:0-5080 GCA_964531185.1 uncultured Desulfovibrionales bacterium
CCTTTAACCTGACCTGCCCACGACGCGGACGATCCAGATCCGGGATCATGATGCTTTCATGGTCCCCCACCAATACGCTTGCCGGACGTCCTTTGCGGTCAATGAGCAGGCCCACCTGCCTTTTAATGTCTGAAGAAATTGAAGCCAGTTCACGAATCTGTGCAGGAGTAAAACCCGGCGCTGGAGGGTAGACTCTGGAATACAGTCTGGACAGGGCCTTGACCTGGCTTGGTTTGAGACCTGTAAGGTTTCCGCCTGGTCTTCTGGCTATGGATGTGTCTCCTCAATGCTTGCCCGGAAATAGTCAGCAATCATCTGATCATACTTGGAAGTGAGATCAAAGGTGTGCCAGGCTGTTTTCCGCCTCAGGTCAAGGTCAACATGGCCGGAAGACTGAAGCTGATTTACCAGGGGGCCATAAAAATCAGGATGGGGCAGAACGCAAATGCTGTGAAAGTTCTTGGCTGCAGCCCGCAAAAGAGTTGGGCCGCCTATGTCTATCTTTTCAACCGCCTCTTTCATATCTGCTTCCCGGGCAACAGCAGAGGCAAAATCGTAAAGATTCACGCAAATTAAATCAAAGGCTTTAATGCCCAGGCTGTCAATGGTCTCTAAATGCCGGGCATTGTCCTTGTCCGCCAGAATACCGGCATGAATGGACGGATGCAGGGTCTTTACCCTGCCGCCCAGGATTTCCGGAAATCCGGTCACACTGCTAACATCCTTAACAGACAGGCCGTTGTCCCTTAGAAGCCCGGCAGTGCCTCCGGTGGAAAAAATTTCCACCTGCATGGAGTCAAGAACTGATGCCAGGCGAACCAGACCGCTCTTATCAGTCACGCTGAGCAGCGCTCTTCTGATGGGCAGATATTTCATATCGCTCCCCCTTGATGGGGAAATTTTTGCCAGAAACCGGTGGGCCTGGCAAGCAATTTCCAGAAGTTGAGACCGGACAGACAGGCTGCTCAAACTCAGCAGGGATCAATGCTGTATCATCCTTGCCTTGCTGTCTGTCCGACCTCTTTAATGGGGAGGAGAAAATCCATCAGGAAAGCTCAGCCATAAGCTCCCTGGCTGATTCATTTTGCGGCTCTGCTTCTAAAATCATCTCCAGATGCTTTCTGGCTTCATCAGGCCTGTTCAGACTTTTCAGGCATCCAGCCAGAGAAAATCGAATTTCTGTCTTGTTGGGCTCCATTTCCAGGGCATTCTCAAGATAGCTGATGACGTTTTCGGTCCGATCCAGAGCGTAGCCGGTCTGAACCATGCCGAACAAAGCAATGATATTGCCCGGATTAATATCCAGAGCCTGCTGAAAAAGACTGAAAGCCCTTTCATGGGAGCCAAGTTCGGTTTCTATCAGTCCCAGACCGGCCAGAGCCTTGTCATTGACTTCAACACTCACTGCCTTCTCGTAAAGGGTGCCCGCCTTTTTCAGCTCGCCTTTCTGTACCGCAATGGTGGCCAGGCCAATAAAAGGATCAGCATGCACACCATTTGAGCCGGCTGCCTTTTGATAATACTGTTCTGCCTTGTCCAGTTCTCCCATGAACAGATAACATTCGCCGAGTTCCTTGTTGATTTCATAATCAAGACTGTTGCTCATAATTCTCCTCCGGATTTTTCAGATTATTAACCATGCACCCTCATCAAGCAACATGTGTGCCACCAAAAACCAAAGAGGAATACATATTCCTGCCAAGACCCTGAAACAACGTTGAGCTGACTGTGCAAATTCAAAAAACAGTCCGGATATGGGCCAGGTGCTGTCTAAGCTGTTTCCCTGCAAAGCCTTTTACTAAGCCACCTTTAACGGCTGATGCTGTTTTTATCCGGAGCCCGGGCATGGCCCTGGAAGCTGACCATGAACAATAATCTTATCAGCTCCAGTCCTCTAAAAACACCCGCCAGATCTTAATTTCCTAAACATGGAACAGGAGTTGCTACCTAAGTAAGGGAAACGCAGCTGAACCAATTCTGCATCTATAAGGAGAAAGCCCCATGAAAACTCTGTTCGGAACCCATATTCAGCTCACATCCAAGGTGCTGGACATGCGCATGCAGCGTCAAAATGTTGTCTCATCCAACCTGGCCAACGTCAAAACACCGGGATACAAGGCCAGACGGGTGGAATTCGAAGAAAAACTCCAGGCCGCCCTGAACCTTGACGGTCAGGGAAAAGTCAGCCGGACTGACCAAGGTCACCTCCCTGCCAAATTCAATCCCAACACATTTAACTCTGATTACTTCAAAAGCATGGAACCCAGGGTCTATCAGGGCGAAGATTCCGTGGACCTGGACAAAGAAATGGCGATAATGGCCAAAAACACCATGTATTTCAAAGCCCTGAGCGACATCATTGCCAGAAGCTTTCAGGGCATGAAAACCGCTATCCAGGAAGGAGGAAAATAATGAGTTTTATGAACATTCTTGACATAGGAGCTTCCGCCCTGAGCGCGGAAAGAAAGCACCTCAATGTCATTTCCATGAACCTGGCCAATGCCAAGACCACCAGGACGCCTGAAGGCGGTCCTTATCAGCGCAAAACTGTATATTTTCAGGCCACCCCGGTGGAAACTCCTTTTGGCAAGGCCATGCAGTCGGAACTGCAAAGGGAACTGCGCGGAGTAAAAGCTCAGATGGTGGTCAATGACAACAGACCCTTCAAGATGGTCTATGATCCCGGCCATCCTGACGCAGATCAGGAAGGTTACGTAAAAATGCCTGACATCAATGTGGTGGAAGAGATGGCCAACATGCTCACTGCCATGCGCACCTATGAAGCCAATGTTTCTTCCATCACCACCTCCAAGGCCATGTTCAACAAGGCCCTGGAAATCGGCAGGGGCTAAAACCGGCTCCCGGGAATATGTTTACTTCAAACCAGCTTGAAAGCACAGGAACCAGATCTAACGGAGCATGATTATGTCCATCTCCCCCATGGCCATGAAAGCGTATACAGAGGCGCTGCAGTCGGGCAACCCCTTGAATACCAAGTCCGCCGGCAATGAGAAAGTATATGATGATTTCAGCACCACCATCAAGGAGTCCCTGAGCAAGGTCAACTCTTTGCAGGGTAAAAAAAGCAAAATGATTCAGGCCTTTGCAGCCGGGGAAAATGAAAACGTGCATGAGCTCATGATCGCCATGCAGAAAAGCAGCGTGGCCATGAAACTGACCACCGCGGTCAGAGGCAAAGTATTGGAAGCTTACAAGTCACTCATGCAGACCCAGTTCTAAAAAATGTCAAAATTTTATTGCCAGGTTAAACCCACTTCATAATAAAGGAAAACGCCATGCCTGCCTCATTGGAAAGATTTGTTGCCAGACTCAAGGGAATTTGGACCAGCACCGCCCTGGCCCAGAAAATCCTCATTGGAGGACTGATCCTTTCCGTCGTCCTGACTTTCTTTATCCTGCTCTATTTTCTGTCCAGACCTGATTACGAAGTGCTTTACTCCAACCTGCCCCAGGAGGACGCCTCCAGGGTAACCAATGTACTGGACAAGGAAAACGTGCAATATCGCCTGGAAAACGGCGGATCCACCATAATGGTGCCCAGGGAAAACGTGCACCGGCTAAGGCTTCTGGTGGCTGGTGAAGGCGTGGTTCATGGCTCAGGAGTGGGTTTTGAGCTCTTTGATCAGACCAAGGTGGGACAAACTGATTATGTGCAGAAAATCAACTACCAGAGGGCCCTTCAGGGCGAGCTGTCCAGAACCATTTCCGATTTCAACGAAGTGGAAAAGGCCCGCGTCCACCTGGTTATGCCCAGTAAAAGCCTGTTCATAGAAGAACAGAATGATCCTTCCGCTTCAGTGGTCCTGCAGCTCAAATCAGGAGCTGATCTCAATTCCAAACAGGTTCAAAGCATTGTCAACCTCATAACCACAGGCGTGGAAGGCATGGAAGCCGACCATATCACCATTTCCGACACCAGGGGACAAATTCTCTACGAACCCAGGACAGACATCATTGCAGGTCTGAGCACCACCCAGCTGGAATACCAGCTGGCCTTTCAGCAGAACCTGGAGCGTAAAATTGAGCAGATGCTGCTGCCCATTATCGGTCCAGGCAAGGTTATTGCCAAAGTCAATGCCGACCTGGACTTTGACCGCACAACCATCAAAAAGGAGCTCTATGATCCGGACTCTCAGGTGGTGCGCAGCGAGCAGAGTTCAGAAGAACAAAGCCAGGGCGATGTGAATATGGAAGCCGGAGTGCCTGAACCTGCTTTTCAGGGCGAAGGAGTCACAGGTCCTGCCACATCCCAGCAGACATCCAGAGAAACCAGCACCACCAATTTTGAAATCAGCAAGGAAGAACAAAGCATTATCTCTTCTGTGGGAGATGTTGACCGTCTGAACGTGGCTGTCCTGGTGGACGGAAAATATGAAACCAATGCTGACGGGGAATCAGTTTACGTACCCCTGCCCCAGGAAGAACTGGAGAGAATAAGACAGCTTGTGGAAAGAACCGTGGGCTTTGACACTGCCAGAGGCGATGAAATAGAAGTCAGCAATATCTCCTTTGGCATGCCTGAAACAGAAGCCCCGCCGACCCTCATGGATACCGTTGCCAAATATTTCCAGATGGTGGGCAAGCCGCTGCTCAACGCCATCCTGGTTTTACTTTTCCTTCTTCTGGTGGTAAGACCCATTGTCATGGCCATACTTAAACCTAAAGTGGCTGAAGAAGAAGAGGAAATGGCCGGACTGCCTCAGGGTCAGGAACGGGCGCCCATCGGCCCGGGCATGAGCCCCGAGGCAATGGAAGACATGGAAGCCCAGAAACGCATAGAAGACATCAAGGCTTTTGCCTCCCAGCTGGCTGACGACAATTTTGAACAGGCCTTTGCTGTGGTCAAAAAATGGCTTAAAGAGGAGAAAGCATAAGTGGCGTTCCCCAGCAAACTCAGCGGCGTACAGAAAACAGCCATTCTGCTTATGGCCCTTGGAGACAACTTCACAGCCGACGTCTTCAAAAAACTGGACAAGACCGAGATTACCCAGGTCTCCAGGGCCATGCTGGAAATGGAAAGCGTGCCCAAGGAAAAGGCTGAAGAGGTCCTCCAGGAATT
>CAZHCY010000203.1:0-5068 GCA_964531185.1 uncultured Desulfovibrionales bacterium
TTGGCATTGATGGCCATGGCCAGATTTGCTCCATCCATTTCAGGCATCTGCATGTCCAGAATGGCCAGGTCAAAAGGTTTGTTCTGCCTGAAAGCAGACAGCATCTGGTTCAGCCCTGATTTCCCGTCTGAACACAAAACCGGTCTGGCCCCGAACTCAGCAAGCTGTGCTCCAAGAATCTCCAGGTTGGTAGCGTTGTCATCCACCACAATGACATTGAGCCCCTGAAGGCTTACCGGCAGAACCACCTTGCGTGATTCAACCGGCATGGCTGTCTTAAACCTGGCTGTGAACCAGAACTCGGTCCATTCTCCTTCCCTGCTGCGCACATCTATTTGACCTCCCATCATTTCTGCCAGTTGCCTGGAAATGGCCAGCCCGAGTCCGGTTCCTTTGAATTTTCTGGTAGTGGAGCTGTCCACCTGGGTAAACTTGTCAAAGAGAAGATCAACCTTGTCTTCAGGTATGCCGACGCCGGTATCTTTGACTGTGGTCTTGATTAAAATATCAGAGCTGGTTTTGGATACTGCTTCCGCCTTGATCAGGATCTCGCCTTTATCTGTAAACTTTATGGAGTTGCCCACCAGATTGTTCAGTATCTGGCGAAAGCGCCCGGGATCGCCTTTAAGCATGGCCGGAATGGAGGGATCAAGGTCGCAGATCAGTTCCAGACCTTTTTCATGGGCCCGCAAAGCCAAGCTTGAAGCCATATCATAGAACAGATCAAATACATCAAAATCCACAATTTCCAGTTCCATTCGGCCGGCTTCAATTTTGGAAAAATCCAGAATATCATTGATCAGGGAAAGCAGAGATTCGGCGCTGGAGTTGATGATTTTGGCCATTCTGTGCTGCTCCTGATTCAGACCAGTATCCAGAAGCAGTTCGGTCATTCCAATGACTCCGTTCATGGGAGTACGGATTTCATGGCTCATATTGGCCAGAAATTCACTCTTGGCTTTATTGGCCTGATCAGCCCTGGCCAGGGCCTTATCCAGTTCCAGGTTTTTCAGGCTGATCTGCTCTGCGTACTTGTTAAGCTTTTCAGCGGTTTTTTTCCTCTCAGTAATATCTTCTGATATGCCCAGGATAAAGGCTGGCTCTTTTTTATCGTCAAATATGGGTATTTTCTGGGTGTGCAGGATGCGCACTCCCTGACTGGTGGCAATGGGTTCTTCACTGATATTGAGCCTTTCTTGACGTTCAAGGACCTCTCTGTCTCCCTGGTGGAAAAGTTCTGCCTGTTCCGGGCTGAAAAAGTCGCGGTCTGTCTTGCCCAGGACCTGTTTTTCCGGTAGTCCCAGAAGTTTTTCTCCGGCTCTGTTCAGACGGACATAAGAAAGGTTTTCAGCTTCCTTGATAAAGACCATGTAGGGGATATTATCGATTATGCTGGACAAAAACTTTTCTCTATGGGCCAGCTCCTGTTCAGCCTTTTTTTTGCTGGTTACGTCATGGATAATGGAATACAGAAGTTGTTTGCCCTTTACCCTGATCAGACTGCTGTAAATTTCCACATCCCGGACTGAACCATCGCCCCGGCGATGCTTAAAAGAAAAATTGAATTTTTTGCCGGTCCTTGCCTTTTCCATGGCCAGGGCGGTTTCCTCCGGGGGCAGAGTGCTGATCTGCTGAATGTTCATTCGGGTCGGCTCATCCCTGGACCAGCCGTAAAACTCGGCTGCAGCCTTATTGGCTTTGAGGATCCTGCCTGAATCAGGATCAATATGCAGTTTTACAGCCGCATGATCAGTAAAGCTGGTCCGAAACAGTTCTTCGCTGTCCCGCAGGGCCTGTTCAGCCTGTTTCAGGTCAGTGATGTTCTTGATCACGGCAAATGATCCCTGGAAATTGCCCTGATCATCAAACCTGGGAGTGGAGGACACAATAGCCCAGATTGTATGACCTTTTTTATGCGGCATTCTGATTTCGTACTGCCCGCTTTTTCCTTTCTGACGATTTTGCCAGCTGGATTCAAATGCCGGACGATCTTCAGGATAAAGATAGTGCGCTACTGGATTGCCGAGCATTTCCTCAGGCTTGCAGCCTAACATGGAAGCCATGGCCGGATTGACGAATGATATCCTGGCCTCTTTATCCAGCATTCTTATCCCGTCATTGGTGTTTTCCACTATGAGACGGTAGCGTTCCAGGGTCTGGTTAAACAAGCGGTCGGTTTTTTTTCTCAGGGTGATGTCCCGGCAGGAATAAAGGATTTCCCCCAGAAAAGACAGTTCACCGGGAAGCCTGGTGATGTTGATTAAAAGGGATCTGCTTCTGCCCTGACCGTCTATGGTGGTGCACTGGATGTTTTCTCTGGGCGGGGATAAGTTTTCCAGACAATTGCCCAGGATCATGCTGATATTTCCTATTCTCAAGATCTCCTGGTGGTCAAAGCCCAGGACCTCAGAGCTGTTCAAAGAGGCAAAAGTGATCCTGCTGTTTTCATCCGTTACCAGGGCTGCTTCGCTCAAGTGAGACAGGATTCGTGAAAAGAATCTTTCCTGATGTGTCCTTTCCTGTTCAGCCTTTTTTTTCTCTGAGATATCCACAATGGATATCATGTAGTGGTTCTGGTCTGTTCCGGCATTATGATGTATTCCGTAGGTACTTATCCAGATGCTCAGCCCTTTATTGTTAACCAGCCGGAGTTCCACGCAGCCTGCTCTTTTTTCCCGGACCAGCCTGCTGAAAAAAGAAAAAAATTTTCTTCTGTCATCTCTGTGCACAAAGCCTGGCAGAGGAAAGCCCTGGAGCTGTTCCCTGTTCAGGGAAAGAAGAAAGCAGAGGGTCAGGTTGGCACTGCGGATAATCCCGGCCTGATCCAGGAGACAATACCCCACAGGGGCCATATCAAACAGATCAAGGTAGCGGGCTGAAGAAGCCTCAAGCTCCTGCTGGGCCTGTATGAGCTGCTCGTTCTGAACTTCCAGCTCAGCCTGGTAAAGCATGTTTTCCTCCAGCAGCCTGCAGGCCTGTTCCCGGGAAAGGTCTTTGATGTCTTCCGGGTTGACCATTTTTATTCTTTTTCTGGCCTTCCTGGACAGCTCCGGAAATTTTTCCAGGCTGGAATTTGATTTTTCATTGCCAGGCGTGTTCAAGCCCAGCTCAGGATCAAAAGAAAACATAACAACCGCCTTTTTCTGGATGTTGAGCATTCATCTATATGGGCCCCGGTATTGTAGTTTTTAGCTGCCCCGGGGAGACAGCAGCTCCTGGATTTTGCCGGAAGTAACAGTTCAGCCGTTTGCATGAGGCACGGGGACTGGCTCTCCCGTCACTCACTTGGCAATCCAACAGGCATTCAACTTCAAAAATTCAGCTCAAGTGGGTGACGGGGTGCCTGTCTCCTGCGCCCTTAAAAATGGCCAATCTGTTACATTTTATGATATCAGGTTCTCATGTGCCACCCAACTGACAAGGGGTAGATTATTGGTTTGTAAACGATACAGAGTCAGGTTTGCTTTGAACATAAAAAACAGGTCTATCCACCCAGGGGACAGTCCCCAAACCAGAGACAGTCCCCGTGCCTGACCTGAATTTCCTGATTTGTCTCGAAATTTACAAACAGGTAATGATCCCACTGACAACTATCAATTCAGGTTCCAAGATCTGGCGGGATGGATTTTAACCATCAGCCGCCTTCAGAAGATGTCCGGAAAATGCAGCCGGGGATAAAGCTTTGAAAAGGCTTTCTACCAGCAGGCTTCCAGTTCCTGGTGGTCACCCGGAAAATGGCAGTGATCCAGCCTGCCCTGTTCCAGAAGTTCCTGGCAATGGGTGCAGAACTGGGCTGCGGGATACACCAGCAGACGTCTTAAATGAATATCTTCTCCGCAGTTGCAGCAAATACCGTATTCTCCGCTGTCCATAAGCTCCAGGGCCTGCCTTATCTGCCTGATCAGGCTGGTTCCCCGGTTGGCCTGGGAGATGAGCAGAGAGCGGCTGGATTCTTCCAGCCCTCTGTCAAGTTCATCTGCTCCTGAAGCCCGAGTCATGCTCAGTCTTTCCTGAATAATCCCCAGGTTCTGGCTGGTATCAGCCAGAAGCTGTTCCAACATCTGTCTGAAATTGTTTTTTTCATGAATGGTCATAATCTTTCCTCCCTGGCTAAGAGATCAGAAGAAAACAAAAATCAGCCATCTTTCAGAAAAAGACTACCCCGGACAGGTTACTGTTTAATGACCTTAAAATTTCAATGCTGTTCCAGATCACAGTCCAGGGCATGGAATCATCATAAAAACTTTTTCATTCGTAACAGTTTAGCCCTTTGCATGAGGCACGGGGACTGGCTCTCCCGGAGCTTGTTTTTCCAGGTCTTTGTTTACATGAACCCAAAAAAAAGCGCTGAGGTGCCCTGCTTTTCTTAAAAGGGGCTTAACTGTTACATTATTTACATCTGCATTGCCGTTGGCAGCCTCTATGTCTGTGTCTTGTTTTTAATAACTCTGGGTAAAAAACCGGCTCCACAGGCTGCCGGAATAATCATTGCCCGGGTTTAAGGGGTTCAGGCTCAGCCAACCTGGCTGTAAGGGTTTCTGGGTTTGGCTGTACTTTAGGATAGTCATGGGTTTTTGAAATTGGTTTTGATAACCATTTTCGTTTTAAGGTGTATTTACCTTGAGAAAATATGAAGTGTCAAGGATGAATTTAAAGTTTTTTAAGGTTAGAGACCAGACCCTGCCAACCCATTGAACCGATTGAATAAAGAGTCTTGACGAGACAAAATTGCCTGGAACATCTCATTTGCCGGGCCAAAGGTCCTGCAGGGCGCAGCGATCCTGTGCCATGGCCGCTTTTTGCCGAAGCCTGAAGGTCTGTTAATCAGTTTTTCAGGGCAGTCGTTATTATTCATAATTGTCCCCCGCGGACGTGCCCGGGATCAAATCTGCAGATAACCTGCACTGCAATAATGCTGGATTTCGGCTTTCACCGGAATGACGGAAAGGATGACAGTCTTCTTTATCCGTCACCCCGGACTTGATCCGGGGTCCAGTTTTTATGAAGTTACTTAGAAGCGTCTCACCCGGGCGGCCCGAGACCGAACCTATAAGTAACTGTCCGGAAT
>CAZHCY010000204.1:0-5001 GCA_964531185.1 uncultured Desulfovibrionales bacterium
AAGTGGGTGACGGGGTGCCTGTCCCCTGCGCCCTTAAAAAGGGCTGAACTGTTACGACGTTGATAGAGAATTTTTGACTGTCAAGATGGTAAGGATGCTTTTTTTCAGACCAGCCTCATACCCTGTAAAGCAAGTTTCCCATTTTCTTCATGCAGGGGGTTCAGGGCAGGCAAAAAAATTAGTTATGGGGCGGAAATGTTAACCATGAAAATCAGGGAGCAGTTTGAATATGACAGGACATAAGAGAAGGCTGGCCCGCTTTTTTGACTCTGAAACCGGCCTGACCATGCTGGTGCCCATGGACCATGGAGTCAGCGAGGGTCTGGTGCCCGGTCTTGATGATATGGCAGGACTTTTGAGTCTGATTTCCAGGACTCCTGCCAGGGGAGCAGTAATGCACAAAGGCATGGCTGCAGAATACAGCCGGCATCTTAATGTGCGCCAGAATCTGGTGATTCACCTGTCAGCCGGAACAAAACACGGGATTCCCGCCTACAGCAGGATCCTGGTCTGTTCGGTTCAGGAGGCCCTGCGTCTGGGAGCTGATGCAGTGTCCGTGCATATCAATATCGGCAATGATCTGGAAGACCGGATGCTCTCAGATCTGGGGCTGGCGGTTGATGAAGCTCATCAGGCCGGTCTTCCTCTGCTGGCCATGATTTATGCCCGGGGGGAGCAGATCGTCAATGAGCAGGATCCAAGTCTGGTGGCCCACTGCATCAGGATTGGGGCTGAACTGGGAGCAGACATGATCAAGGTTCCTTTCAGCGGGGATGCCCGGGTATTTTCCAGGTCTGTTGCTTCATGTCCAGTGCCTGTACTGGTGGCCGGAGGGCCCAGATATGAAAGGTTTGAGGATTATATTCACATGGTCAGGACTGCAGTTGACTGCGGGGCCAGGGGCCTGAGCACCGGCCGGAACATATTTCAGCACCCTGATCCTGCCCAGGCCCTGGATTTGGTCTGGGAGGCAGTAACCTCCTCCAAAGGATAAGATATGGATGATTTTTTTAATGTGCTCAAGGTTCGTGATTTTATTCAAATCCTTAAAAGGTCTTCTCTTCTGGATATGAAAGAGGTTCCTCTGGAAGAGGCCGGGAACATGTTTGCTGCCCGGGATATTCTGGCCGGGGAGGATCTGCCCCAGTTCACCCGTTCCTGCATGGACGGCTATGCTGTTATTTCCAGGGAAACCTTTGGAGCTGGAGAATCCAGTCCTGCTTATCTGGAAAATATGGGCGAAATAGCCGTCAGCACTGTTCCGGATTTTGAGCTTCAGCCGGGTTTCTGCGCTTCCATTGTAACCGGTGCAGCCCTGCCTCCGGGTGCGGACAGCGTGGTCATGGTGGAACATACCCATGATATGGGAGGTGGAACCATTGAAATCAGAAGGCCGGTGGCCCCTGGGGAAAATATCATGCTCAAAGGAGAGGATATGGCCAGGGGAGCGGTGGCAGTGGCCAGAGGGGAGAGGATCACACCGGTCAGGGCAGGAGTGCTGGCCGCCCTGGGCGTTTCTCATGTACCTGTATTTAACAGGCCCAGGGCAGGAGTGATTTCCAGCGGGGATGAGCTGGTTCCGGTCCGGGAAACTCCAGGCCCCGGCTGTATCCGCGATGTGAACACATACACCCTGAGGCAGGCCCTGGAGAAAGAGGGGGCTGTTGTCAATGCCGGGGGCATAGTGCCTGACAGTGAAAACCTGCTTAAGCAGGCTCTGGAACAGGCTCTGGAGGAAAATGATACTGTGCTCATTTCCGGCGGAAGCTCGGTGGGCAGCAGGGATTATACCATAAAGGCCCTGGAGGGAATTCAGGGCATGGAAATACTTGTCCACGGTCTGGCTTTAAGCCCTGGAAAACCGACTATTTTTGCCCGCAGAAATCAAAAGACCGTCTGGGGGCTGCCTGGTCAGGTGACTTCAGCCATGGTGGTGCTGCATGTTCTGGTTATCCCGTTTTTAAGACATGTCCAGGGGGCGGGGGATCCTTTTGACTGGTCACAGAGGCTGCTGCCTGCTGCGGTTTTGACCAGAAATGTGGCTTCCAGGTACGGGCGGGAGGATTATATCCGGGTCAGGGTGCGGATAAAGGATGGACAGATGCAGGCTGAGCCTCTGCCGGGCAAATCCGGTTTGATTATCACCCTGCTGGAAGCAGACGGGCTGGTCAGGATTGAGGACAATTGCGAAGGTCTGCTTCAGGGGCAGCAGGTGACTGTATTGCCCCTTTAATCTGCAGCCTGGGAGCAGGCTGTTCTGTCATTGATCAGGGATTGTGGCATGGCAGCCATTCAGGGGGTCTAAATGGCGATTTCTTGCGTCCCCTGGCATGGGGACTGTCCCTGGGCTTTGTACTAACTGAACTGGTGCACTGATTTCCCTGCGCCGGCAAAGTTTTAATTAGGCTGCATCAAGCGGCTTGCTGGGACTGTCCCCATGCCGGTTTCCGCGTACCCTGAATGGTTACGTGGCATGAGCAAACAGGAAAGACCAGGGCCATTTTCAGCCAGGCCAGGTTATCCTGCTTTGATTTCCTTTTTTATGGCCATCAGAGGGGTTTTCAGGGGGTCATGATCCAGAAGGTCCACCCGGATGCCGGTAAAGGCGCCCAGAAAAGGCGGCCAGAAGCAAATATGCAGATACCTGGTCAGCCAGTGGTCCTTCCACATGGAGCTGGTGCCTGGCAGCACTGAAAGGGCGTAAATCTGTCTGGGACCGAGGTTTTCTCTTATGAGGCGCTTCATCTGACCAAAGGAAAACCACCTGGCAGATTTGAGCATTTTGGGGCTGTTTCTGCTGAACAGCCTGGTGTTCAGGTAATAGAGGGAGGTTTTGTTCAGGTGGCAGATGAGCAATCCTTTTTTGGAGACCCTGGCTGCTTCCCTGATGACCTTGTCCGGCTCCCGGCAGAATTCCAGGACCGTGATGATGGAAGAAAAATCAAATTCATTGTCGTCAAAGGGCAGATGCTGGGCTCTGCCCAGGTGCAGGTCCACCCTGTTCCCCATTTTCTGCCTGGCCCTGGCCAGCATTCTGGCTGAAGCATCCATGCCGTAGACATCAAAGCCTGATTCCCAGAAAAGCTCCAGAAACATGCCGGTGCCGCAGCCGATATCCAGCAGACTCTGTTTGCGGCGGGGCCAGGCAGAGACGTGGTGCTGGATGAGTTTTTTTTCCTGCACAAAGGCAAATCTGCCTGCTTCTGTCTCAAACCAGTGGTCGTATTCAGCAGCATTTTTTTCAGAATGAAACATATCAGATCTGGTAAATCGCTCCAGTGGAAGCAGAGCCTGCATCCCGGGCATATCTGGTCAGAAACTGAGAGTCTGTCTCCCTTTTAAAGGGCACATGCCTCTTTTGTCTGGCAGCCAGTTCCTGGTCCGGGACCTGGAGGTTCAGCGAGCCTTTGTAAATATTTATCTCTATGAGGTCACCGTCGCGAACCAGGGCAATGGGACCGCCTTCAGCAGCTTCAGGGGAGATGTGTCCAATGGCTGCGCCCCTTGTGCCTCCACTGAATCTTCCATCCGTGATCAGGGCCACGGTCCGGTCCAGCCCCATGCCGGCAATGGCTGAGGTGGGAGTTAGCATTTCTCTCATACCCGGACCGCCCTTGGGACCTTCATTTCTGATGACTACTATGTCACCGGAGGATATATTTCCCTGGAGAATGGCTTCCACGGCCTGTTCTTCCCCTTCAAACACCCTGGCCGGTCCGGTTCTGAACATCATTTCCCGGGCCACGGCAGACTGTTTGACCACTGCACCCTGAGGGGCCAGATTGCCTTTGAGGATGGCTATGCCGCCTTCTGGGCTGTAAGGATTGTCCACTGACCGGATAACCTGGGGATCCCTGATGCCTGCGCGGCAGTCCTTGAGGTTGGCGCCCCAGGTTTTGCCGGTTACTGTCAGGGCATTGAGGTCAAAAATATTATGACCGGCCAGTTGGGAAACAACAGCAGGGATGCCTCCGGCCCTGTGCAGATCCTCCAGGTGGTGCGGTCCGGCCGGGGACAGCCGGCACAGATTGGGGGTCTTTTTGCTCATGACATCAAAGATGTCCAGATTCAGATCCAGACCGGCCTGGGAGAAGATGGCCGGAAGATGGAGCACTGTATTGGTGGAGCACCCCAGGGCCATGTCCACTGCCACGGCATTGGCCACGCTTTTGGGATTAATGATGTCTCTGGGCTTGATGTCCATTTCCAGAAGTTCCATGATTTTCATGCCCGCCTGTTTGGCCAGCCTGGTTCTGGCACTGGTCACCGCCGGGATGGTGCCGTTGCCGGGAAGGGCCAGTCCTATGGCTTCGGACAGACAATTCATGGAATTGGCAGTAAACATTCCGGAGCAGGACCCGCATCCTGGACAGGCGCTTTCCTCCAGTTCAGCCAGTTCTTCCTCAGACATGGCCCTGGATTTGACCTTGCCCACGCCTTCAAATACAGAAATAAGATCAGCAGGTTCACCCTGGAATTCACCAGCCATCATGGGCCCTCCACTGATGATGATGGAGGGGATATTGATGCGCAGCATGGCCATGAGCATCCCAGGGACCACCTTGTCGCAATTGGGAATCAGCACCAGAGCGTCAAAGGGATGAGCGCTGGCCATGATTTCCACTGAGTCAGCAATAAGCTCCCTGCTGGGCAGGCTGAATCTCATGCCCTGATGGTTCATGGCCAGACCGTCGCAGACCGCAATGGTGGAAAATTCCAGGGGTGTGCCGCCCTGCATGCGTACCCCGGCCTTGACCGCCCTGGCCAGCTGATTCAGGTGGATGTGACCGGGTACCACTTCACTGGCTGAATTGACTATGCCAATGAGGGGTCTGTTTATTTCTTCCCTGGTCAGGCCCAGGGCGTGGAGCAGAGATCTGTGGGGGGCTTTTTCCAGCCCCCGGGTCATTTTGTGGCTTCGCATATGCACCTCGGATATTTGTTTTTAGGTAACAGTTTAGCCGTTTGCATGAGGCACGGGGACTGGCTCTCCCGTCACCC
>CAZHCY010000205.1:0-4954 GCA_964531185.1 uncultured Desulfovibrionales bacterium
ACACCCGGTATAAAGGAGACCGCGAGCTCGACAATCCCCTGGCTGCTGTCCAGATGGGTCTGATTTATGTGAATCCCGAAGGGCCGGACGGCAACCCTGATCCTGTGGCGTCAGGGCATGACGTGCGGGAAACCTTTGCCCGCATGGCAATGAATGACGAGGAAACCGTGGCCCTGGTGGCTGGAGGACATACTTTCGGCAAATGCCACGGGGCTGGAGATGCTTCGCATGTAGGGCCGGAACCCGAGGCGGCACCCATTGAGGAGCAGGGCCTGGGCTGGAAGAGCAGCTTTGGCAGCGGCAAAGCCGGGGATACCATTTCCAGCGGTATTGAGGGCGCCTGGAAACCCAGACCCACCACCTGGGACATGGGATACCTCAAGGTGCTTTTCAAATACGATTGGGAACTGGTCAAGAGCCCGGCAGGGGCGAATCAGTGGCTGGCCAAGGACGTGGATGAAGAGGATATGGTCATTGACGCTCATGACCCGGCCAAAAAGCACCGGCCCATGATGACCACCGCGGATCTGTCCCTTAAATTTGATCCTGCTTACGCCCCCATTGCCGGAAGATATCTGGAGAATCCCGAGGAATTTGCGGACGCTTTTGCCCGGGCCTGGTACAAGCTGACTCACAGGGATATGGGCCCCAGATCCCGTTATCTGGGTGCTCTGGTGCCCAGGGAAGAGCTTATCTGGCAGGATCCAGTGCCTGAAGCTGATCATGAGCTGATCAACATGCAGGACATTGCTTTACTCAAGAAGGCGGTGCTGAATTCAGGCCTGTCTGTTTCCAGCCTGGTCTATACAGCCTGGTCTTCAGCTTCTACTTTTCGCGGTTCAGACATGCGCGGCGGAGCAAACGGGGCGCGTATCAGACTTGCTCCCCAGAAGGACTGGGAGGTCAATCAGCCGGATCAGCTGGCAGCGGTACTCAAAACCCTTGAAAAAATTCAACAGGATTTTAATCAGGGCCAGTCCGGTAACAAGAAGGTTTCCCTGGCCGATCTGATAGTGCTTGGGGGGTGTGCTGCAGTGGAAAAGGCGGCCGGAGACGCAGGCCATGACATTGATGTGCCGTTCAGCCCGGGACGAACCGATGCCTCCCAGGAACAAACCGATGTGGACTCTTTCTCTGTGCTGGAACCGGCTGCTGACGGATTCCGCAATTACCTCAAGGCCAGATATTCTGTAACAGCAGAAGAGCTTCTGGTTGACCGGGCTCAGCTTCTGACTCTGACTGCTCCGGAAATGACTGTTCTCATAGGCGGTCTGCGGGTTTTAAATGCTAATTTCGGTCACTCCGGCACTGGAGTTTTTACCAGCAGACCTGAAACCCTGACCAGCGACTTTTTTGTGAATCTGCTTGATTTGAATATTGAATGGCAGGCAACAAGTGATCCTGATGTGTATCAGGGACGGGACCGCTTGACAGGTGAAATCAAGTGGACAGGCAGCAGGGTGGATCTGATTTTTGGCTCCAACTCCCAGCTCAGGGCCATTGCCGAAGTCTATGCAGGGGAAGATTGTAAGGATAAGTTTGTGGCTGATTTTGTCGCGGTCTGGGACAAGGTAATGAATCTGGACCGCTTTGATCTGAGATAAGCAGAAAGGCTTATGAAATCCCTGGCAATGAGCAGAATCTGAAGAAACAGTTCAGGATGCGCATACAACCGGCCCGGGGAGAATTCTCCGGGCCGGCTGTCAGGGTTTTGCTGCTGTCCATCCGCAGGGTTCTTCAATAATAGTTTGCTCTTTTTATGTTGATAATATCTATGAAGCCCATCTGAGCTTCCCAGTTTTTTAAGAGTCTCTGGCATGCCTTTCTTTTGGCATCGCTGGTCCCGGCATTGAGAGATATATTTACGCTATCTCCATCAAAGGCTGGATAACCTGTGTTGTATTTACATTCATAATCTTTTGTCCCCCCCTCAGTGCAAGTAAACCTGTGCTCATCCAGATCAAAATCAAAACCGTCCAGCCATTTGCTTTCTAACTCTATAGGATCTTCTGTAAATCCAGCGATTTTATATTTTACATCAAATACTCCCCATGTTTTGTTAACTTCGCCAAATATATTCATAATTTTGGCGCACCATTGATATTCTTTTACTTCAACTGAGCACTCATAATACCGTCCATAAAATGTCTCAATATAATCATGATCTTTTGCGAATGAATTTTGATTAAGCAAAAGAATAAGAAACGCTGAGGTTATAAATACAGATATGTATTTAAATTTGATATATAAATTCATTTTTTTCATATTCCTTTTAAGTAAGAAGTAGATATTATACGCTGTATTCAAACAGCAAAATGTCGAATCTACAGGAATTTTTCAGGTTCATGTTCATTATTTTGAGGGCAGAACCGTAATATTTCCTGACATCCAGGATATTCAAAATTTTCTACGCAAAAATTACATAGTATGCCTCCTGTGTGATGCTCAGTTTCATCTGTATAGTAACAATCGCAATAATTTTGTACATTGTTGCTGTATTTGGTCGTGCATCTTTCCATGTTTACCATGCCTTCTTCTTCGATACATTCCAGGTAGTTGTCAATTACATCATAGCATTTCTTTTTGTCACAACCTGCAAGGGCTGATGAAGATGCGCCAAAGGCCAGCATAAAGACCGTCATAATAAAAACGATTTTTTTCATTGTTTCTACTCCTGTTTGGAAGTTATTATTGTTTCCTGGTTTGCAGAACAGCACTTTGTATGCCAGGTAATAAATCTCAAAATTTCAAATGGTTATCAGATATGTTATTCATGTCCTGTTTGTCGGTTGACGCCAACCAGGTGCCAACAATGTTGGCGGTTGAAGAAATCGCATGTTTTTAGTTGAACACTTTGCGTCAAACGCAAAGTGTTCAACTCAGGAACTGGTTAATTTGAGGACTGGTAGAACCGGGACAGGTCTTTCTGCAGCTTCCTGTGCTCTGATTCACGGGTGTAGAGCATGTGTCCGGCCAGGTAGGTCTTGAAGGTGATGCTGTCCATACGTTCCGCAGGAACATCCATGTGCTTCAGGCTGTAGATGACTGATTCTCTGGGGCAGACCAGGTCATAGATGCCCATGGCCACAAAGAGCTCCAGATTGGGATCACGGCGCATGGCTCTGGCCATTTCCCCGATTACATTGGGATAGCCGTAGGAACTGTCCACAGTACCTGAGAAGAAGTTCCATTCCGCGTTGGCTTTTTCGCTTATGGGAATGTAGCGCCTGTCAATGTCAAGGTTCAGGTCCTTTTCCAGATACTGCCGGAAAAGAGTAAGAAAAGGAGGGCCAGTCATGAACATCAGGGGATCCTCGTTAAAGCGGTATCCAGTGCCGTAGGCAGCCAGACGGCTGTCATAAAGGCTCAGGAATTTTCCCTGGTCCCGCAGCAGGCGGCCGGCAAATTTGTAGGCAGGCACCCGCAGGTTCTCAGCCTGGAGATAGCTTTCCGGAAGCCCGGTAAAGGCAGCCATTTGCTCTGAAATTCCCTTGCGCTGGTCACCCTGCAGATCAACACCTTTCCAGAGAGCTTTAAGGTAGTCTTCTCTGGCCCATTTTCGTGCTTCATTCAGGAATTTCCGACGTTCTTCGGGCGGATTATCTCCTGCCAGTCCGTGGTAATGGGCGCTGGCCGCCATGGCGGGCAGCAGATGAACAAAAGGGCGCTCGTTGGTGAAGTCAGCCCGGATGTCTCCATAGCTCGGGGCCGGGGAGACCAGGATTATTCCTGAGGGCATCACCCCCATATCCTGCAGGTAGGAGGCCAGTCCGGGAGCCCTGAGACCTCCGTAGCTCTCGCCGGCGATAAAGACCCGTGAGTTCCAGCGGGCCTTGCGGTTCAGGTACATCCTGATAAATTCCCCCACAGAGGCAATATCGGATCGCACTCCCCAGAATTCTTTGGCGGCTTCTTCTTCAGATAAAGCCCGGCTGAAACCTGTTCCCACCGGATCCACAAAAACCAGATCTGTTTCCCTGAGCAATGTGTTTTCGTTGTCTTTCAGCGAAAAAGGCGGTTCCGGCAGGACTGTTCCAGAAGGGTCCATGGACACTGTTCTGGGACCGAAGGCTCCAAGATGCAGCCAGAGGGCCGCCGCACCAGGGCCTCCATTAAAGGCAAAGGTTACAGGCCGTTCAGCAGGGTCTTTCTCCTGCACTTCATAGGCAATGTAGAACATATCTGCTTTCTTCCGGCCGGCCTGGTCGAAAATGGGCATAAATCCGGCTGTTGTTGTGTATTTCAGGGGTGATCCGTCAATGGTAATTTCATGAGTGGTCACAGACGGTTCCTGAGGAAGGACAAAGCTTTCATGCGGTTGTTTGACTTGAGCAGCTTCATTGGAGTTTTGTTCCCGGGCTTCCGCCCCGAAGCTGGTTCCTGCTGCAAGGATCAGGACAACCACAAGGAAATTGACTAAAAAATTGCGCTTGCTGGGATTCATTTGTTTCATGTCTGGCTTTCCTCCAAAAATAAAATATAGTTTAATGCTCTGGATTTCCAGGACCGCCGGCCCGGAATCAACCTAAACAGGCCGGTAAAATTAAGAATTTCTTATACTTATAAACTACAGCAAGCCTGTTTTGCGGTCAATAATAAAAGAGAGCAGTCCACCAGTCTGCATGAATTATGAAGAAAAAAGAGAGCAGTCCACGAATCTGCACGAATTTTCACGAATAAAGAAGATAATTTTATTGTTCGCTGATCGCGGACAATAAAGGGTTCTCCCGCTGGCGCGGTGTTAAGGGCAGAAGGCATGGGCCAGGGGACATGGAGGACGTATCTGCAAAAAAAAATAGGGAGCGCAGCATGCAATCGATCACTGTGCTTTGATGAAACCGACCGGGAAATGGATAACCCCGCTATGTTACGCATCAGATGTAAGCATTCAGGGCATGTCGGTTTACGGTCTGATCCGGCTTGGGGACTGTCCCTCGCTGGGTAAAGATTTTGA
>CAZHCY010000206.1:0-4953 GCA_964531185.1 uncultured Desulfovibrionales bacterium
CTTGTTTTTTTAAGTCTTTTGTTTACATCAACCGGAAAACAGGCGCTGGGGTGCCTTGCTTTCCTTAAAAAGGGCTGAACTGTTGCAGAAATGTTTTCACCCTACTCAACTATTTTTCAGGAGGTCAAGATGTCTGGCACATTTTGGATCAAGATCCTGGCGGGTTTCTGTTTTCTCATCTTTTCCAGCGTGCATGCCCATGCAGAACCCATCACCATTGCCGTAGCCTCACCCTATACTGGGGCCCTGGCCGGCTATGGAGACAATGTAAAGGCCGGGGTAACCCTCAAGGTTGAAGAGATCAACGACCAGGGCGGCATCAACGGCAAGCAGATCAAGGTGGAATGGATGGATGAGCAGTGTGAACCCAGGGAAGCGGCCACAGTATCTTCCCGCATTGCTCAGAACAAGAAAATTGTAGGTGTTGTCGGCCACCTGTGTTCTTCAGCTCATCTGGCAGCTCTGCCCACTTACCTGCGCCATGGCGTGCCGGTAATCTCCCCCACTGCCACCAGCGTGGCCGTAAGCGATCAGAGCAAGGACAGAGAAGGCAGAACCTGGGCCTTCCGGGTTGTTTACCGGGATGATTACCAGGGTGAATTTCTGGCCCAGTATGCAGAGCAGATCCTGGGGCTTGAGAAAATTGCAGTCTTTTACGAAAACAATGACTACGGCATCGGGCTCAAGGATGCCTTTGTGGCCAAAGCCAATGAGCTCGGGCTGAACATCATTGGCGAAGAAGCTTATGTCAAGGGCGCTTCAGACTTCAACCCCCAGCTGACTAAACTCAAAAAGAACGATCCTGACGGATTGTTTATTTCCGGCTATTATCCTGAAGGCTCGCTCATCGCCAGTCAGGCTGATGCTCAGGGCATGGATGTGGCCAAATTCGGCGCGGACGGATTTGACAATGCCGATTATATTGAACTGGCCGGCAAATCCTCTGAAAACACCTACCTCACTGTGCCCTTTCTGGCCGATGTGGCCGGAGGCAAGGCTCAGCAGTTTATGGATGACTTCAAGGAGCGTTTTGACCGGGATGTGGACTGGATGAGCGCCAATGCCTATGATGCAGCCGGCATCCTGCTGCAGGCCATTGCCGAAGCCGGTGCTGACCGGGAAAAAATCAGGGAACACCTGGCTTCCATAAACTCTCCGGAAAAGGCTTACAACGGCATCGCCGGCCAGACCTATTTCAATGAAAAAGGGGACACTCCCAAGCCTGCCTTTGTGAAGATGGTCAAAGACGGAAAATTTGTGCCTGCCCCTGAGCAGATGGACTAACCCTGAACAGGACATAAAGATTAAGACTTGACAAGCAAGGCAGACTGGACAAAAGTCCGGCCTGCCTTGTTTATATTCAGTAATCCGGCCGCCACTGCAGGGCTGAATCTTTTTTTCCCCCTTAGGACAATCTCTTGTTTGAACAGCAACTCATCAACGGACTGACCCTGGGCATGATATACGCCCTAATTGCCGTGGGCTACACCATGGTTTACGGGGTTATCCAGCTCATCAACTTTGCCCACGGCGAAATATTCATGCTGGGGGCCTTTCTGTCGGTTACCTTTATCACCCTGTTTGGAGTACCCATATATCTGGCGATTTTCATGTCCATGGGCTGCTGCGCCCTGCTGGGCGTTATGCTGGACATTTTTGCTTACCGCCCCCTGCGGCAGTCGCCCAGGCTGGCTGCCCTGATAACTGCCATAGGCATGTCCATTTTTCTTCAGAACCTGGCCATGATCATCTGGGGCAGCAGGCCCAAGCCCTTTGCCCAGGAGGCTTTGCCTGATTTTCTGAAAACCAGGGCCCTGGAAATCGGTCAGGCCGGGGTGAGCTGGATGCAGGTGATCATATTCATCACTGCGTCCACACTCATGATCATTCTCTTTCTGATCATCAATAAAACCAGGGTAGGCACAGCCATGCGCGCCCTTTCCCAGAACAGGACCAGTGCCGCTCTCATGGGCATAAATGTCAACCGGGTCATTTCCTTTACATTTGCCCTGGGTTCCAGCATGGGCGCCGTGGCCGGCGTTATGGTGGCCATGTACTATAACAGTCTCTATCCCACCATGGGCTATGTAGCCGGGGTCAAGGCCTTTGCCGCGGCTGTGCTGGGAGGAATAGGTTCTGTACCCGGAGCCATGGTCGGAGGCATTGTCCTGGGAATTGCAGAAGCTCTGGGAGCCGGATATATTTCTTCCCTTTACCGGGACGGCATTGCCTACGCAGTCATGATCGCTGTTATTATCTTCCGACCTTCGGGTATCCTGGGCAAATCAACAATTGAAAAGGTCTGATCCATGAACCCGAACGTCAAAAAACTGCTCAAATTTCTCATCCCGGCCATAATTCTCATATATCCCCTTCTGCCGCTGGCTAATCAGTATGTCCTGCATGTCATGGTCCTGATAATGGTCTATATGATTCTGGCCATGGGGCTGAACATAGTTCCTGGTTTCTGCGGCCTGCTGGATCTGGGCTATGTGGGCTTTTACGGAATCGGTGCATATACTGCCGGACTTCTGACCATTCATTTCGGGATATCTTTCTGGATAATCGTACCTCTGGCAGCCATCAACGGAGCCATATGGGGAGTTATTCTGGGCGCTCCCACCCTGCGCCTGACAGGGGACTATTTTGCCATTGTTACCTTTGGCTTTTCTGAGCTGGTGGTCCTTTTTCTGACCAATGAAATCTGGCTCACCCGGGGCCCCCTGGGTCTGCCGGGCATTGATCCGGTCATCTTCGATCTGTCCTGGCTGTCCACCATGCTCAATCCTGACTGGGACTGGTACTGGGAGTTCATCAGCCTGAAGCCATATTTCTATCTTGCTCTGGCCATGGTTCTGCTGGTGTACATAATCATGGGCAGGCTGGAGGATTCCAGACTGGGCAGGGCCTGGTTCGCCATCAGGGAGGATCCCATTGCCGCTTCCAGCTGCGGCGTGAATCTGCTGACCTATAAAGTCATCGGCTTTGCCATTTCCGCTGGCATTGGCGCCATGGGCGGCGCCTTTCTGGCCAGATGGACCATGTTTCTGTCTCCTGACATGTTCAAATTCTGGGAATCATTTCTGATTCTGTGCATGGTGGTCCTGGGAGGCCTGGGCAATTTCAAGGGCAGTCTGGCCGGAGCAGCCGTACTCATTGCCCTGGGTGAAATCTTAAGAATTGTTCTGCCCACCCTGGGTCTGCCCACTGAAACCCGTTTTCTGGCTTACGGGCTGATCATGGTCCTTATGATGCGCTTCAAGCCCAAGGGATTTTTCCCGAACATTGCCACCCAGTCTGAAAAAAATCCCATCCTCATCAAACTGAAAAAAGACCTTGGATTCTCATGATCCCATGAACATTCTGGATATTGACAGTCTAACCATGCGCTTCGGCGGTCTGCTGGCCCTGGCAGATGTGAGCTTCAGCGTCAGAAAAGGAGAAATCCTGGGCCTGATAGGGCCCAATGGAGCCGGGAAAAGTACTTTATTCAACTGTATTTCCGGAGTGCTCAAGCCTACCCGGGGAGATATGTTTTTTGAGTCCGGGGGCAGGAAAATTCGCATCAATGGCTATAAATCCGAAAAAATGACCTGGCTGGGAGTAGCCAGAACTTTCCAGAACATAAGACTTTTTCCGGCCCTGACTGTCCTGGACAATGTCCGTCTGGGCAGGCACTGCCGGACCAAAGCCAATTTTTTAGGAGCTGTCCTGCGGACCAGGTCCCAGAAGGAAGAAGAACAGAAAATTGTTGACGATTCAATAAACTGGCTCAAATTCGTGAACCTGGACAAACTTGCATTTTACCAGGCCCAAGGACTGTCTTACGGCTACCAGCGAAAACTTGAAATTGCCAGATCCCTGGCCACGGATCCAAGCCTGCTGCTCCTGGACGAACCTGCTGCAGGCATGAACCCCAAAGAAACAAGAGATCTCATTGACCTGATCCATAAGATTTCCAGCCAGGGCATTACTGTTATTCTCATTGAACATGACATGAAACTGGTCATGTCCATTTGTAAAAGACTGGTGGTTCTGGATCACGGGGTAAAGCTCATAGAAGGCGGGCCTGCTGAGGTGCGCAATGATCCAAAGGTAATTGAGGCCTATCTGGGACGCGGAGCTGCTGATGCTTAAACTTGAAAATATCAATACCTACTACGGTAATATTCATGCCATCAAAGGCCTGACCCTGCATGTGGAAGAGAAAAAAATTGTCACACTCATCGGTTCCAATGGAGCAGGCAAATCCACCACTCTAATGAGTATCAGCGGCATTACCAGGCCGCGAACCGGGAAAATATTCTTCCAGGACACGGACATAACTTTCCTTCCCACCGACAGGATCGTATCCATGGGCATTACCCAGGTCCCGGAAGGAAGAATGATCTTTCCCAGACTGACTGTTTATGAAAATCTGCTCATGGGAGCCTATCTCAAAAAAGACAGAAAACAGATCAGACAGGACGAAGACCGTGCTTTTGAGCTTTTTCCCATACTCAAGGAAAGGAGAAAACAGCAGGGGGGAACTCTGTCCGGCGGGGAACAGCAGATGCTGGCCATAGCCAGATCCCTGATGGCCAGGCCCAAACTGCTGCTTCTGGACGAGCCTTCTCTGGGGCTGGCACCAATAGTTGTGGAAAACATCTTTGAAGTCATCACCCAGATAAACAGGGAAGGCACAACAATTCTGCTGGTGGAGCAGAACGCTCAGATGGCCCTGCAGATCGCCCACCAGGGCTATGTTCTGGAAACCGGAAAGATCATCATGCAGGGCAAGGCTGCCCAGCTCATGGAAGACCCGGGCATCCAGGCTGCTTACCTGGGCATGGACTGATAAGCCTGCCGCCTCAACCAGCCCTGTTCTTCTGGGTTCCCGGTTGTCTTTTCCCTCTGCCTTCTGCCTTCTACCTTCAGCCTTCTGGCATCAAACATGCATTAAAATCTGTAAAG
>CAZHCY010000207.1:0-4940 GCA_964531185.1 uncultured Desulfovibrionales bacterium
AGGTTAAAAGTTAAAGGTAAAGAAATCAGGCTGTTGAAGCTGATAATGATGCGGATATTCAGAATTCCGGAAATTGTCTGTAAATACAAGACGTTGACAGACAATTTTTCACTGTCAAGCATGTAAGATAAAGACTTGGAAAAACAGGCGCCCGGAGAGCCGGTCCCCTTACGGGCTGAATGCCTCCGGGCAGGAAGCCGTGTCTCATGCAATCGGCTAAACTGTTATAAAAGCCGTTTCCAGGCAAAACTTCAGCCTGACTTTCCAGCCCGGTTTGCTTCCCTCTTACCGAAAATTTTCGTCCTTTCATCTATTTATTGATACAAAAGCTGCTTTCAGAGGCTTAAATTGAGCTAAATACCGTTGTAGAGAAAATAAAGATATCTAAACAGTTTAGCCTTTTTTAAGAAAAGCAGGGGACTGGCGGCGCCTGTTTTTGGGGTGATGTAAGAAACTTAAGAGTTAAAAGTTAAAGCTAAAGATAAAGATAATGAAATCAGACTGTTGAAGCTGATAATGATGCTGACATTCAGAATTCCGGAAATTGTCAGTAAATACAAGATGTTAATAGAGAATTTTTGACTGTCAAGTAAGAAACAGACTTAAAAAAACAAGCACCAGGAGAGCCAGTGCCGTATGCAGATGGCTGAACTGTTACAGAGATATTTTCTTGCCGGCTGTCAAAAAACTTACAGGAGGACACCTTATGCTGGGTCTTTATATCGGATCTACCTCAGGCTATTCAGGCAAAAACATGATAGCCATGTCCATGGGCAAAAAATTCCAGAAAATGGGTTATAATGTAGGCTATATGAAGCCTGTAGGCGTTCTGCCCATGGAAGTTGACGGCAAAACCGGGGATGAAGATGCTTTTTTTGTCCAGGAAGTCCTGGGACTGACCCAGGATCCTGAAAAGGTTACTCCTGTGGTTGTGGATCATGATTTCAAAATCAAGGCCTTCCAGGGCAAATGTGCTGATCTTATGTCTGTAATCCGTCAAAATTATGAAGAACTGAGTAAAGACAAGGACATCATGATTGTTTCCGGTTCCGGAAGCATGTATTCCGGAAGGTACTGCGGTCTGGACGGAGTCAACGTGGTCAATTCCCTGGGACTAAAAGCCGTGATCATTGACAGGTTCAACAATGAACTCAACTATGACTATATCACAGTGCTCAAGGACGCCCTGGGAGAAAATCTGGTGGGAGCCATCCTCAACGATATCCCCCCCTATTTCATGGATGAACTGAATACAATGCTGGTGCCTTTTCTGGAAAGCAAGAACATAAAAATTCTGGGGATAATCCACAGGGATCCTTTGATGGGCGCCATTAAGGTTTCAGATCTGGCCTCAAGACTGGGAGGCAGAATCATTTCAGCCCAGGACAAGGGCGACAAAGTGGTAGAAAGCTTCATCATCGGCACCATGCAGGTGGAAAATTTCATGCTCCACTTCAAGAAAAGCAAAAAATCAGCAGTCATAGTGGGCGGCGACCGGTCCGATGTTCAGCTGGTGGCCCTGGAAGGCAACACTCAATGCCTGATCCTCACCGGCAATCTGTATCCCAACGACATCATCATGACCAGATCAGAAGTCCTGGGCATTCCCATCATTCTTGTCCGGGAAGATACATATGGAGTAGCCAGAAAAATGGATGATCTTTTATCCAGGCATAAACTGAGGGATGTCATCAAGATTCAGCACGGCAGCCAACTGGTCAACTCCGCCCTGGATTATCAGTATATTCAGGAAAAACTGGGCATTTAAATTGCGTAAATCCGCCCCAAAAGCAGGGGGCACATGCAAAAAGCTGTCAGTTGCGAAATCTCGCTGTGCTGGCAGCTTTTTTAATTCTGGCAGAAAACCATTGCTTTTTTTCAGGTAAGCTGCAGGCAGGCTCCTCTAATGCAGAATGTAAAGGGCTGAACCCTTTCAACTGATACAGCAGGCTTAATTTTTTCCATAATCTTTCGCAGTCTGTCTGGCCGCCTCCCTGGCCAGGGCATCACATCTTTCATTGTATTTTACCCCGCTGTGTCCCTTGATCCACCTGAAGGTGACCCTGTGTCTGTCCATGAGACTCTGCAGTTTTTCCCAGAGATCTCTGTTCTTGACATTAGTCTTGGCCGATGTCTGCCAGCCGTTTTTCTGCCACTTACCCAGCCAGCCCTGATTGATGGCCTTGGAAATGTATTGGGAATCAGTATGAATTATGACTTTACACGGAAACTTAAGTGCTTCCAGTCCGGCTATTATGGCTGAGAGCTCCATGCGGTTGTTGGTGGTGTCAGGAACTCCGCGGGAAATCTCCTTTTTCTGCCGGTTGTAAATAAGAACAGCTCCATATCCCCCGGGACCGGGGTTATTCAGGCAGGCACCGTCAGTATATATTTCCACCACAGGCAAGTCTTTATTCCTGCTGCTCAATCTTCATCATCTCCCGGCCGATCAGGTTCAAGGCCTGAACCAGACTTTCCACCCAGGCCTGGTTTTCCCAGCTGTTCTCAAAATGTTCAGAGGAAATGTAGTCCACAAAGTCATCAGGAAGTGCGGCCCGCAAAAGCGGGGGGAACACCACCGCGCTTTCCATGTGCCTGGGGCTCAGACCAATATATATAATTTTGGGGTCAGCAGGCGGAGCCATGACAACATCTTCAAAAATCCTGACCTGCACCCCCATGCCGAACCTTTCCCGAAGATTCCTGGAAAAAGATACAATTTTTTCCCGCATATCTTCATTAAGGGTGTCGGTTTCATCTCTGAGCACATGCCTGGTCTGGATGGTATCCATGCTTTGTTCATAGTTGGTCCAGAACAGGTAGCCCACAGCCATGAACAGTCCGATCATCAGCAGCATTCTCACAACACTGCTTCTGTTACTGCCTGATTTGCGCGGGAAAAAAATCACCGGTTTATCCAGTGTTTATCAAAATTTAAGTTAACCTCCTCATGTACCAGGTCCATAAGGGGGCTGGGCAAAACACCGGCTTGCAAATCCAAATCAAAACAGGACCAGGAATCTGGTTCAAGGGGCAAATCATGGCCTGCCCGGATAAAGTTGAGTCCCCGGCCCTCGCCGCCCTGCCTGAGCTGGGCAGCAATGTGCTGCAGGTCTTTTCTTAACAGGCACAGCCTGATTTTTTCCTCATTTGGTGGCCTTTGGACAAGATCCACCTGGAAGGGTATGTTCACGGGTTCCCGGGGCTGGCTGTAGACATTTTTCCACAGCCACAATCCGCCCAGAACCAGGACATGAGCTGCAAAAATATACATGAGCTTGCGCATGTTCAGGACAGCTCGGCAACCCATTCCTTAAGTGGGGTCTCCACCATTTCCCGAAGCTCGGCAAGTCTTTCTTCAGACTCGGCCTCAAACCTGAGCACCAGTACGGGCTGGGTATTGGAAGCCCGCAGCAGAGCCCACCCGTCATCAAAAGTAATTCTTACCCCGTCCACATCCACTATATCATATTTTTCCCGGAAATAATCCTGGGCCTGCTGGACCACCTGGAATTTGATGTGCTCAGGGCATTCCACCCTGATTTCAGGGGTATTGAAGGTTCGCGGCCAGTCATCCAGATATGTGCTCAAGGGTTTCTCCGGCCTGGAAGAAACAATCTCCGCCAGACGCAGGGCAGCGTAAACTGCATCATCAAAACCGAAATATCTGTCGGCAAAAAACATATGTCCGCTCATCTCCCCGGCCAGAAGAGCACCTTCCTCCTTCATCCTGGCTTTGATCAGGGAATGGCCCGTCTTCCACATGATGGGCCTTCCGCCGTGATTGTTGATATCATTGAAAAGCAGGTGAGAGCACTTCACCTCTCCGATTATGCTGGCCCCGGGATTTTCCCTGAGCACTTCCCGGGCAAAAATGGCCAGCAGCTGATCCCCGTAAATCATGTTTCCCCTTTCATCCACCACCCCGATCCTGTCGCCGTCTCCGTCAAGGCCTATGCCCAGCAGGGCCTTTTCCTTTTTCACGGCAGCAATCAGGCCGGCATTGTTTTTTAAAACCGTGGGATCTGGATGGTGATGGGGAAAATCACCGTCAGGCTCACAATATATGGGCACCACATCTGCTCCTGCCCTGAGCAGGGCATCCCTGCAGACCAGACCGGCGGCCCCGTTGCCCCCGTCCACCACAACCTTGATCCTTTCCCGGACATCTGCCTGTTTTTCCAGATAGGATAAATATTCCGGCTCAATATCCATCTCGCTGATCACGCCCTTCCCCTGAATAAATTCACCCGAAGCCATAATTTTATAGACTTCCTGAATCTCCTGGCTGTGAATGGTGCTGTCTCCGGCCCAGACCTTGAACCCGTTGAATTCAGAAGGATTGTGGCTGGCCGTGACCATTACCCCGGCCTTTCTGCCCAGGGTTTTTACTGCAAAATAAAAAAGCGGTGTAGCCACCATATTCAGGCAGAGCACATCAATGCCGGTGGATTGCAGCCCCCTGGCCATCATGAGTTGGTATTCCGGAGAACTGTGCCGGCAGTCATGCCCCACCACAGCCTGATCAATGTCCATTTTTCTGAAATAAGTGCCGCAGGCCCTGCCCAGCATTTCCACCCATTCAGCATCAAAATCCTGACCCACCACGCCCCGGATATCATAAGCCCTGAAAATTTCCTGTCTTATCTCTTTCATAAATACTCCCTGTGAATTCTGAAAAACTCTTGGAGGTTCATTATCGCGCCTGTAATCAGAACAACCATATATAAATCAGTTGAGCTTGTAAAACAGTTTAACTTCCAGAAAATCATCCTCTGCTTGCGGCCGGAAACTTTATTCCGGTCAGTCCCGGGAAATCTGTTTTTTCATAACAGTTCAGCCATCTGCATGAGGCACGGCTTCCTGCCCGGAGGCGGCGCCCGTAAGGGGACCGGCTCTCCCTGCGCCTGTTTTTCCAAGCCTGTGTTTACATAAATAAA
>CAZHCY010000208.1:0-4918 GCA_964531185.1 uncultured Desulfovibrionales bacterium
AATACTAAACATGGCTGCGTAAACTTAAAATACGGATTTTCCGTGAAACTTCAGTAAAATAATTGCCAGCGCGAAATGTAATTGCACCTATACAGCTTAGTACAAAGCCCAGGGACGGTCCCCATGCCGGTCCGCCAATTTCAACATTGAGGACCACCTGTACGGCTATCCATTGCCCTTTGGCCCTTGAGCCAGCTGATATGAAATCAGGCCGGTTTTTGATCATAAATCGGCAGGCCTTCCTTGACAGTCTTATTGATTCAGGTCATCATTTTTAAAAAACCCCTAAAATCCCCATTAGCGGGGACAATCTTAACATGCAGGAATCTTCGTAACAGTTTGGCCGTTTGCATGTTGCACAGGGACTGGCTCCCCCGGAGCTTGATTTTTCTAAGGCTTTTTCTTGCATCAACCAATTTACAGGCGCTGGGGTGCCTTGCTTTCCTTAAAAAGGGCTAAACTGTTACGAACCTTTTAAACGCCGGAGCGGTTCACCCTTTAATATGCAGTTGGGAAGCTGGCCGGCATATAATAAGGATATGCATCATGATGAACCAGGGCTCTGCGGATAATGGTGGTCAGGATCCAGGTCATGACCAAGACCATGAATTTTACCTGATTGCCTGTGATGAAGATGTGGCTGGCCTGGATCTGGAAGAGATTATTGATGTCCCCGAATTTCAGGCCCTAATGGATGATTTCCATAAATTGACCGGCATAGGCAGCGCCATAGTGAATGATACAGGCAAGGTGCTTGTGGCTGCAGGCTGGCAGGAAATCTGTACCAGGTTTCACCGGATGCATCCTGAATCCCTGCGAAACTGCATAGAAAGCGATATCCAGCTGGGGGGGCAGGGAATTCCTGGAGAATTCCGGGTATACAAATGCAAGAACAATATGTGGGACATTTCAACCCCCATCCATGTGGGGGGCAGACATCTGGGCAGCATGTATATGGGCCAGTTTATCTTTGCTGAGGAGGATCCTGACCTGGAGGTTTTCATACAGCAGGCTGAAAAGTACGGTTTTGACCAGAAAAAGTATCTTGAGGCCCTGGCAAGGGTGCCCAGATACAGCCGGGACATGGTGCACAAAGCCATGACCTTTTATACCCGCCTGGCTAGGATTATTTCAGAACTCAGTTTCAGCCGGATCAATCTTTGCCGGGCCATAAGCCAGAAGTCCGAGGCAGGGAAACAGCTGAAAGAGGTCAATGAAAAACTGAAGCAGACTCTGGCTGAGAAGGACAAGTTTTTCTCCATTATAGCCCATGATCTTAAATCGCCTTTTATCGGTTTTTTGAACTTTATCTCTCTGATGGATGAACATGTTCACCATCTGGACCGGGATGAAATCAGGAAGCTGGTTAGAAGCATGAAACATAATGCAGACAGTCTGTTAAATCTGCTGAACAACCTCCTTGACTGGTCAAGGCTGCAAAGGGGACTGATTTCCTTTGAACCCTCACCTTTAAAACTTGATGAACTGGTGGATTTGAGTCTGAATATTATCAAGCCCATGGCTGAGAAGAAGAAAATTTTTCTTGAGTCTTCGGTCCCTGGAAATATTGCTGTACAGGCGGATAAACCCATGGTGGATACGGTTATCAGAAATATTTTGAACAATGCGGTCAAATATACAAATCCTCATGGAAATATCCGGGTTGCTGCCGAAAAGGACGGGAAAATGGTCAGGATCAGGGTTAAAGACAGTGGAACCGGAATGGATCAGGACACCCTTGGTCTGCTTTTTACTGGTAATTCTCCTTCTCCGGCCAGGGGAACAGATGGAGAAAAAGGCACAGGGCTTGGCCTGACCCTGTGCCGGGAGTTTGTGCACAGGCACGGAGGCCGGATCTGGGCTGAAAGCAAACCAGGGCAGGGTTCTGAATTTTATTTTACCCTGCCTGGGGCGGATGAAAATGCAGGAGATGAAAAATCTTAAGAAAAAAGTCAGGAAAATGCCGGGCAAGTTTTGTCAAAGGGTTAAGCTGCCCGGCCCTGCAGGCATGATGAGCCCTGCTTTATCAGCCCCCCTGATCTGCCCGGGGTGCCGGGTTTCGGCCAGGGGAAGATCCCTCAAGGTTCTGAACAGCAAACAGTATCAGCATTAGGACCGTCATTTTTCAGGCCTCAAGCCAGCCCGGAAAAGTTGCAAGGATTGATGTCAGCGGCATTGCTCAGGCATTTCTGATCCCTGCAGTGCATATCCGTTGTTTCATGTCTTAAGAAAAATCCCTTCTAATGACTTCTGCCCCTGTTTCCTTACAAGTAACTAGAATTGGATGATCAGCAAATTCAGCTCGTTACGGAAAATCCCTTTTTGGCTTTTTTGCGAGCCCGGACATTCAATTCCGGACAGTTACTTATAGGTTCGGTCTCGGGCCGCCCGGGTGAAGCGCTTCTTAGTAACTGGAATTGGATAGACAGTAAAATCAGTAAGTTACAAAAAAGACTCTTTTGGGCTTTCTGCAAGTCAGGATACTCAACAGTTACTTACAGGTCTGGTCCTGGAAGGGGAGCATAGTGCGTTTTTGATAACTGAAACAGCATATATTGTAACAGTTCAGCCATTTGCATGAGGCAAGGCTTCCTGTCCGGAGGCGGCGCCCGGAGGGAGACTGGCTCTCCCAGAGCTTGTTTTTCCAGGTCTTTTTTCTTACCTGACAGTCAAAAATTCTCTATCAATGTCTTGTATTTACTGATAATTTCCGGAATCCTGAATGTCCGCATCATTATCAGCTTCAACAGCCTGATTTCTTTACCTTTAACTTTTAACCTTTAACTTTTAACTCTCAAGTTACCATATATTTTTGTTGCAGCAGGATCCGGTTTAAAAGTTTGCAGACTATGGCTTGGCACGGGGACTGTCCCTGGCTTGGGGCTGTCTCCAGCCTGATTGTCAAAAACGCATAATGCTTTTCTCGGGTGCATCAGGAAGGAAGGCTTATAACCAAATGGGCTGAGCATATCTTTAAAAACCAACAAACCGAGACAGGTCTTTTTTTTTGCTTGAAAAGATCCCTGACCGGAATTATTAAAGATCTTGTAACAGTTCAGCCATTTGCACGGGGCACGGCTTTCTGGCCGGAGGCGGCGCCCGGAAGGTGACTGGCTTTCCCAGCGCTTGTTTTTTTAAGTCTGTTTCTTGCAGCAATCCAAAAACAAGCGCTGTGGTGCTCTGCTTTCCTTAAAAAGGGCTAAACTGTTACATCAATTTCTGACAGGGTAATTGGTCTTATGCCCCTGAAGCAGGCACAAATCAAGACCGGCAGCCCGTCCGGGGTTATTCATCCCCTGGTCCATATAACTGATCAACCGACCTGACAGGTTATCCGGCACTCATCATAATCTGATGCATCAAATCCTTTCCCTCATAGGCAACACTCCTCTGGTTGAAATTGAAAAGATTTCAGTCAATCCCCGGGTCAGAATTCTGGCCAAGCTGGAAATGTTTAACCCAGGGGGTTCCATCAAAGACAGAGTGGCTCTGGCCATGGTGGAGCGGGCTGAAAGACTTCAGGAGCTGGGTCCAGGCAAAACAGTGATTGAAGCCACTTCCGGCAATACTGGCATTGGTCTGGCCATGGTCTGCGCTGTCAAAGGCTATCCGCTGCAGCTGATCATGTCTTCAGCTGCATCTGAAGAGCGCAAAAAGATTATGCGCGCATACGGGGCCGGGATTATTCTCACACCAGGACATTTGAGCACTGACGGGGCCATTGAGGAAGCCTACCGGATGGCCAGGGAAGAACCTGATAAATATGTGCTCATGGATCAGTTCAACAATCCGGCCAGCATTGATGCCCATTATCTGACCACAGGCCGGGAAATATGGGAGCAGACCAGAGCCCGGGCTACTCATATTGCGGTTTGCCTGGGAACCACCGGGACCATCATGGGAATTACCCGCAGAATGCGCGAAACAGCTCCCCATGTACAGTGTCTGGGTATTGAGCCCTACCCCGGGCACAAAATTCAGGGCTTAAAAAATATGCAGGAATCATATCCTCCAGGAATTTACAACAAGAAAGCCCTGGATTCCGTGCTGCATGTAGCAGACGAAGAAGCCTTTGAAATGTGCCGGCTTCTGGCCCGCAAAGAGGGACTGCTTGTGGGCATGAGTTCCGGAGCCGCCCTGGCCGGAGCTCTGCAGCTGTCCAGGCAAATGGATGAGGGCTGCCTGGTAACGGTTTTTCCGGACAGCGGGGAACGATATCTGAGCACCCCTCTTTTCAAGGTTCCTGAGCAGGAAGGCATCAGGCTCTTTGATCTGAAAACCAGAAATAAAAAATTGTTCCAGGCTGGTTCAGCAGCCCAGATCCTGTTGACCATAGGACCCAGAACCAGTTTTACTGATGATCCTGATTTCTGGAGAAGGGCGGTTTTTCTGGACGTAATCAGCAGGTATCTGGCAGTCAGGGGAAGCAAGCCGGTACCTGCCGCAGCAGTGGCTGATTTTGATGATGTCAGTCTGGAAACCATTAGAAAGGCACAAATCAGCATCAAAGATTTCAGTTCTCAGGTGGCTGGTCAGCTGAAGAAACTTTCAGCCAGGATGAATATGCTGGATGGATTCAGGTATATCCTGGCTTCCAGCCATTTTGAGGACTGCATTAAGATATGTTCCAGTCTTTTATCCCGGGGCCTGGCCTATGAAAAGCTCAGGTCTGTATATTTTGATGTGGGCCGGGATAGGGATTACGGTACTCTGGCCGGAGTGGATCCTGAGACCATCATGTCCGGCAAAACCGTTGATCTGGAAGATTATGTCAAAGACAGTCCCAGGGATTTCACTCTGTTTAAGAGGGCCAGTCTGAAGGATCTTAAGGAGGACAACGTTCTTAAAACCAGGTGGGGCAATGTCAGGCCGTCCTGGTATCTGCAGATGGCTGCTTCAGTTCCTGATGGACGGCTGG
>CAZHCY010000209.1:0-4881 GCA_964531185.1 uncultured Desulfovibrionales bacterium
CCCAGAAAAAAAGAATGTCAAACCCGGTCACCAGGACCGAGGTGGGATAGAATTTCTTCAGTTCAGGTGTGGAGTCAGGCCAGCCCAGGGTGGAAAACGGCCAAAGAGCTGAAGAAAACCAGGTATCCAGAACATCCTCCTCCTGAATCAGCCTGGAGCTTCCGCATTCAGGGCAGGTCTCCGGATCATGCCTGGCCACCACCAGCCTCTGACAGTCCTGACAGGTCCAGGCCGGGATGCGGTGCCCCCACCATATCTGCCTGGAAATACACCAGTCCCTGATATTGTCCATCCATTCAAAATAGGTTCTGGTCCAATGGGAGGGAAATATTTCAGTCCGGCCTTCAGCCACTGCCTCCCTGGCTTTGCGGGCCAGAGGTCCCACCCTGACAAACCATTGCCTGGAAACATAAGGCTCCACCACTGAATTACACCGGTAACAATGTCCTACACTGTGCCTGTGTTCATCAATGCTCTGCAAAGCCCCGATCCTGTCCAGCTCTTCCAGGAGTTTTCCACGGCACTCAAGTCTGTCCAGCCCCTGAAACTTTTCTCCGGCATGGGACGTCATTTGTCCCTTATCGTCTATTACCTGAATCACTTCCAGACCGTGTTTGCGACCCAGCTCAAAATCGTTGGGGTCATGAGCCGGTGTGACCTTGAGGCAGCCGGTGCCGAACTCCATATCCACATATTCATCCTGGATAATGGGCAGTTTCCGGCCCAGAACAGGCAAAACAACCTTTTTGCCCTGCAGATGACTGTATCTTTCATCTCCGGGATTCACAGCCACCGCTGTATCGCCAAGCATGGTTTCCGGACGGGTGGTGGCCACCACCACATGCCCGGAACCGTCTTCCAGAGGATATACAAGGTGATGAAGATGTCCGGCTTCCTCGGCATGTTCCACTTCAAGATCAGACAGAGCAGTATGGCAGCGCACGCACCAGTTGATGATATAATCCCCCTGATAAATGAGCCCCTGTTCGTACAGACGGACAAAAACCTCGCGCACCGCCCTGGACAGGCCGCTATCCATGGTGAATCTGAGCCTGGACCAGTCCACTGAAGCCCCGATCCTTCTGACCTGATTCAGAATCTTGTCACCGTATTCCTGTTTCCATTCCCAGACCCGCTCCACAAATTTTTCCCGGCCCAGATCCTCCCTGGACCGGCCTTCTTGAGCCAGAGACTTTTCCACTACGTTCTGGGTGGCTATCCCGGCATGATCCGTTCCAGGCACCCACAGGACATCAAAGCCTTTCTGCCGGTGATAGCGGCACAGGATATCCTGAAGGGTCAGATTGAGGGCATGGCCCATGTGCAGGGTGCCGGTGACATTTGGCGGGGGAATAACTATGGAATAAGCCCTGCCGTCAGATTCAGCATCAGGGATAAAGCTCTTGTTTTGCTCCCAGAATTTGATCCACTTCTCCTCTGCAGCCTGAGGTTCATAACCTTTGGGCAGATCTGTCATGGCCATGCATTATCTCCGTAAGCTTGAATTTTTAACCGGACCGATTTTAAAAATGTTCTTAACCACGGATTAAGCCGATAACGACCGCATCCATTCAAAAAAAACCGGCAGTCATGAAAAAATTTCTGAATATCCTCATTAGGCCTGTCAGTCAAATTATGGCCCTGAGATAAAAAAATCCCCGCCGCAAGGCAGGGATTTTTTTAAAGCATATCTTGTCTTACCAATATTGTTTATTCTATCCAGTCGTCATCCTCTTCTATAGGGGCGAATCCTCTGCGCATGGTATTTTCTGTCACGCACCTGGGATCCAGGAACTGTATCAGATAATCCGGCCCTCCGGTTTTGGAACCTACCCCGGACATTTTAAATCCTCCAAAGGGCTGGCGTTCCACCAGGGCTCCGGTGCTGCCTCTGTTCAGGTATAAATTGCCCACCCGGAAATCCTGCCTGGCCTTGTTCAGATTGCTGGGGCTGCGGCTGAAAACCGCCCCGGTCAAGGCAAACCTGGTGGAGTTGGCCCATTCCAGAGCCTGGTCAAAATCCCTGGCCTTCATAACCGACAGGACAGGTCCGAAGATTTCCTCCTGGGCCAGCCTGTGTTCCGGAGTTATGCCCTCCACAATGGTCAAAGGCACATAATACCCCTGGCTGGGAACATCGGTGCAGAGCAGGATATTGCCTTCTTTGCGGGCCAGCTCCACATATTCACTGATCTTTTCCTGAGCGCCCTTGTCCACCACGGGCCCCATATAATTGGCCGGATCCTCGGCAGGCCCGATTTTTATGGATTTGGCCGCCTCCACCAGCCGGGTCACAAACCGGTCATAAATATTTTCCAGAACAATCACCCTGGAACAGGCCGAGCATTTCTGGCCCTGAAAACCAAAAGCTGAATAGAGCACTTCCAGCACAGCTTCGTCCAGATCCGCATCATCATCTATTATGATTCCGTTCTTGCCGCCCATTTCAGCAATGACCCTCTTGACCTGATGCTGCCCTGGTCCCACCACGGAAGCTTTATTCACAATTCTGAGCCCTACTTCCATGGAACCGGTAAAAGCAATGATGCTCACATCCGGATGCTCCACAATGTAATCCCCGATAACGCTTCCCCGGCCGGGAACAAAATGAAAAACCCCTTCAGGAATGCCTGCCTCCCGGTAAATCTCGGCCAGGCCGTGCCCTATGACTGAGGAAGCACCAGCAGGCTTGTACAGGACACAATTGCCGGTGACCAGGGCTGCAGAAGTCATGCCGGCGCTGATGGCCAGGGGGAAATTCCAGGGAGCAATGACCGCGGCTATGCCTTTGGACTGGTAAAAGAGATGATTCATCTCGCCGGGAGCCCGTCCCATGCGTCTGGGAGTGCCCAGTCTGAGCATCTCCCGGGCATAGTACTCCATGAAATCAATGCCTTCGCCCACATCAGCGTGGGCCTGGCTCCATTGTTTGCCCACCTCCAGGACCTGCCAGGCAGACAATTTAAAAATATTTTTCCGGGCCAGACCTGCGGCCTTGAACAGGTACCCGGCCCGATCCGCAGGACTCAGATCACGCCACATGGGCAGGGCCTGTCTTGCTCCGGCCAGGGCCTGGTCTACCTCGGACCTGAAAGCCTGACACACATGACCCACCACTTCTTCGGGTTTGGCCGGGTTGACCGTGGTCAGCTTATCATCGGTGAATACTTCCTTATTATTGATAATAAGCGGGTAATCACCTCCCATTTCGCTGCGCACCTGGCTGATGGCCTCAGGAAAGGCCCGGCGCTCTTCAGGCCAGGTGAAATCGGCCAGACTCTCATTAACAAAGGGCGGTACGCCCCTGGTCTGTCCCTGTTCTTTTTCAAGAGCCTTTTTCTCTTCAGCAGCCAGGACAGCCGGGTCCTCCAGCAGCCTGTCCATCTCCGCGCCTTCTGCAAAACTCTGGCGCAAAAATGATTCATTGGCCGTATTTTCCAGCAGCCGGCGAACCAGATAAGCCATGCCCGGAAGGATCTCGCCATAGGGAGAATAGAGCCTGACCCGTTTGGCCACATTGAGCAGCCCCTTGCGGACCGGCTCAGCCATGCCGTAAAGGACCTGAAACTCATATCTTTCTTCAGGCACCTTAAGGTCAATGGCCATCTCCATGACTGCGGCAATGGAACGGATATTATGCGATCCGCAGGCATAATAGCAGATGTCGCTGTTTTCCAGAATCCTTTTGGAATGCCGCTCAAAAGCAGCGTCAGTCTCGGATTTGATTACATAGACAGGAATCTTCCAGCCGCACTGTTTAGCCAGAACGGTTTCATAATCCCAGTAGGCTCCCTTGACCAGCCTGATGGCAATGGGCAGCTTTTCCCGCCTGGACCAGGACAGAAGATCTTCCAGATCCTGATCAGTATCCGGGAGATAAGACTGCAGAACAATGGCCAGCTCGTCAAAATCCTTAAGGTCAGCATCCGAACGCAGTCTTTTGTAAACCTCTATGGTGATGTCCTTGAACTTGTACTGCTCCATGTCAATGCACAGATGAGCCCCCAGCTCTCTGGCCTTGAGGGTCACCGGCTTTAACCTTCTGCATATCCCGGCCACAGAACCTTCAAAATCCGAGGGCCTGGCCTGGGAATATAGTGCGGAGGGCTTGATGGAGACATTGATCTTGGGGGCATAGCCCCAGTCTTTATCCCCTGACGCGCCCAGAGTCTTGAGATTGTGGGCGTCAGCTCCCAGTCCGTCCAATAGCTCAAGATAGCTCTGCTGATACTGTTTGCCTTCTTCTTCGCTGACAGTGGCCTCGCCCAGGATATCCACAGCAAAAGCGAAATTATCCTTGCGCAGTTTGTGCAAGGTTTTCAGGGCCTGTCTGGTGTTTTCCCCGATAATAAACTGCTTGGCCATGCTCTCAATGTTGGAGCGGATGGACTTGGCCAGGAGCTTTCCAGCCAGGCCCTTGCCCCAGCCGGATCCCTTGGCTCCCCATTTAAGGACCGAAGGGATGTCCTGCCCTTCTTTGCCGAAATATTCCTGAATGTGCCTGGTCAAAGATTCTGAAGTATTCAAATAAGGCAGGACATCCACAAAGCGAAAAAGCTGAACTTTGAAATCTTCGTTGCGCATGGCCCAGTCCATCACCTTGCCTGTCCACCATCCCTTGTTAAAGATGGATGGAGCTTCCCCGCTGATGCTTTTGAAAAAATCCCTGCCCCGATCTCTGATCCTGGAGTTTAGTTCATCACTGATCATCCTCGCCTCCTCCTGAGTTTAGTAACAGTTTAGCGCTTTTTCAGGAAACAGGGGAGAGTCCGGCACTCATCCCGGCTGCAAATTGAAAATGAAAGTGCCCGGCATGGTCCTCTCTGGTTTAGTTCCGGACAGACCCTGTGCTGCAGTTGAATGTCTAAATTATTAAAGAGT
>CAZHCY010000210.1:0-4851 GCA_964531185.1 uncultured Desulfovibrionales bacterium
CTAGGTTAACGGGGTCAGAGCCCGTCGTCCTGCCGCTAGACGATCCCCCAAATCAGGAAAGTGATTAGTTAGACGTTTGCCTGGCGCTTGTCAAGAATTTTTTCAGGCTAAATGAAAAAAAGGAACAAAGACTGGAAAACCCCGATAACAAAGCCCAGCACAGCGCCCATAATCTCAATGAAGCGGAATTCCTTTTTCATGATGGCAAAAAGGATCTCTTCCAGTTTGTCCATGGAAAACTGTTCCACCCTGGTTTGAACAATCTGCTGGAAATCAAGGCTGTTTTCCAGTTCTGAAGAAACCTTTTCCAGAATTCCGCCCATATGCTTTTCAGTTTCCCTGGAAATAAATCTGATGATGGATTCCAGAGTGTCCCCCTTTAAAAACATGCCCACCATGGGGTGCAGATTGACCAGCTTGTTGGTCAACAGGTCCTTGACATACTCATCAATAATGTTCTTGAAGCGTTCTTTGAATTTTTCGTTGCTGATGACCGCCTGTACATCATGGTGGGAGATGAGCTGGTTTTCCACCAGCTGCCCGAGGCTGCGGGCCAGTTCTTTTTGCCGTTTGGGAAAAATGCCCTGAAAGTTCCAGCCCAGAATCCACAGGGGCTGCCTGGGATGAAAGAGCATTTTTACTGCCAGATAATTGGTAAACCAGCCGATAAGGGCACAGATAACAGGTGCCAGAATATACTTCAGGTATTCCATGACTTGATGGCCTCTGCGGTTTTTTGAGCTGTTTGCGGGCCGAATCCAGGGACCGCCTTGAGTTCCTCTGGTCCGGCCTCAAGAATGAGACTTAGGTCCATAAAATGATCCCAAAGGGCTCTGGCCCTGACAGGACCAATACCAGGGATGCTTTCCAGATCGCTTTTTTTCATTTTTCTGCGTTTGGTTCTGCGCAGACTGTGAATGACAAACCGGTGAGCTTCATCCCTGATCCTCTGCAGAAAAAGAAGTTCTGGGCTGCCGGGCTTAAGAGGCAGCGGATTTTTCCGGCCTGGTATGAATACCTGATCAGCCAGCTGTCCCCTGCTTGTTGTGGGGCCCTTGGAAATGGCGGCCAGGGCGAATTTTTGACTGATCCCTGATTCAGACAAAGCCCTTAAAGCGCTGTTCAGCTGCCCCAGACCTCCGTCGATCAGCATCAGGTCCGGCCAGGGCAAGGCAGAAGAGGCCCGGCGACTGATGAAGCTGCCTATGGCCTGATAATCATCACCAGGGGTGATGTCAGGCATGTTGTAGATTCTGTAGTCTGATTTCACAGGCTCCCTGTCCTCAAAAACTACTGCCCCGACTCTGGAGTCAGTGCCCGACAGATGGGAGACATCCAGGCATTCGATTCTCCAGGGCTCATCTTCAAGCTTCAGAGCAGGCCCAAGATTTACATCAGCTTTGTTTGCCATTCTGGCTGCAAAAAGCAGACAATTCTGTCTGGCCATGCGCAGAAGGGCTTTCATGGGCTCCCCCCTGGCCTTGAGCAGCCTGACCCGGCCTTCCCGGTAATCAGACAAAATGCGGATCAGGGACTGGTCCATTATCTTGACCGGGAGTATGATTCTTTCGGGGATGAATTTTCCGGGGCCGTAAAACTGACTGAGGATACTGACCAGAGCCTTTTCTGTTTCCTCTGACTCAGAGATGTCATAGTCAGGCCAGAAAAAATTCTTATTGTCCAGAACTCTGCCCTGGCGGACGAAAATAATACCTGTGGCCAGACCGTTTTGGGTCTGGACAAGATCAAATACATCCAGATCCTGTCCTGAAGGCAGAAAAACCGACTGGGAAGCTACAGTCTGTTCCACAGCCCTGATCTGATCCCTTAACTCAGCAGCTTTTTCAAATTTCAGCTCTTCAGATGCCTGCAGCATGTCCTGTTTTATTTTCTGGAGCAGGGTGCTGGATTTTCCGGAAAGAAACATTTCCACCCGGTGTACCTGTTCCATGTATTCCTGGTGATCCACATCAAGGCAGCAGGGGGCCAGACAGCGTCTGATGTGGTACTGCAGGCAGGGCCTGACCCTGTTCCTGAATTTTTTGTGTCCGCATTTCCTGAGCATGAACAGCCTGTTGATGACTTTCAGGGTCTGCCTGGCAGACAGACCTGAGGTGAAAGGACCAAAATAGACCGCCCCGTCCCTGCGGGCATCCCTGACCAGCTCCAGGGCTGGATAGGCCTGGGATTTGTCCAGCTTGAAGAGTATGTACTGTTTATCGTCGCGCAGGACAATGTTGTATCTGGGCCTGTGTTTTTTGATCAGGCTGGATTCCAGGAGCAGAGCTTCCTTTTCACTGAGGGTGGAAATGGTATCAATCCTGTTGACCCTGGCCATCATGACCCTGGTCTTGGGGGGCATATTTTCCAGGGCTCGGAAATAGGAAGCCAGTCTTTTGCGCAGATTGCCGGCTTTTCCCACGTATATGATGCGTTCCCGGCTGTCCTTCATGAGATAGACTCCGGGACTGGTGGAAAAACTGGAAGGGATGAAGTGCATATTCAGATGATGAATGTTCTGGACAGGCATTGATAAGTCACTCATGAGGCATGAATATGACTGGCCCGGAAGAGGGGTGCAGGCTGGGGCTTCTGTCCAGGCCGGCAGGATCTTAAAGCCTGTCCGGGATCTATGCCGTCCCAGAGGGAAGCCAGGAAGCAGAACATCTCAAATGGTAACAGTTTAGCCCTTTTTAGGGGCGCAGGGCACCCAGCGCTTGTTTTTGGTTGATGAAAGAAACAGTCTTAGAAAAAACAAGCGCCGGGAGAGCCAGTCCCCTTTCGGGCTGTATGTCTCCGGGCAGGAAGCCGTGCCTCATGCAAATGGCTAAACTGTCACCTCAAATGTTTTTTCTTTCTGCACCAGGATCAGGCGGTCCCTCTGGGTTTGTCAGCCACATTGAATCAATCGTTGCTGGCAGGCAGTTCATTGAAGAATTTCCAGAACTCGCCCTCAAAGGTCAGGACCATGCTGGTATTGTCCTGCATGGCCTCCTTATAGGCATCCATGGATCTGAAAAATTGAAAAAATTCCGGATCCCTGGACAGGGCGGCTGAGTAGAATTTTATGGTTTCCGCCTCTCCCTGGCCTCTGAGCCGGGAAGCCTTCCGCCTGGCCTTTGCAATGATCACGTCTCTTTCGCGCTCAGCAGCTGTTGTAATCCTTTTGGATTCCTCCCTGCCCATGGATCTGTATTCCCGGGCCTGGCGATCCCTTTCAGCGCGCATTCTCCCGAAAATGGCCTGCATGTTTTCCCTTGGCAGGTCAGTACGTTTTATGCGCACATCCAGGACCTGGATGCCGAAGTCATTGAGAATGGAGTTAGATTTTTGCGTAACCTGTTCCATGATCTGGTTGCGCTTGGAAGATACGATTTCAGTCAGGCTGTGCTGGCCCAGGTCAACCCTGAGTTCGGCATAGATGATGTCCTCCAGCCTGGAAATAGCCTGTTCAACAGTTCTCACTGACTGATAAAACAAAAGACTGTCGCTGATTCTCCATCTGGCATAATTGTCCACCACCAGATTCTTCTTGTCCTTGGTGATGATTTCCGCCGGCTTGGCATCATATTCCAGGACCCGGTGGTCAAACAGAACCACATTCTGGGCCAGGGGCAGCTTAAAGTGCAATCCCGGCTCAATATCAGTTTTGACGGGTTTTCCAAACTGAAGAAGGATGCCTCTCTGGCTTTCATCCACTGTGAAGAAGGACTGAGATGCCACAAGCAAAACTGCAATAAGCAGGATAATGATAACCGGCAGTTTGGATGAGGGCATTATTTCTGACTCCTGTTGGTGGAAGCTGAACCGGAATCAGTGTTTTTTTTCATTATTTCCTGAAGAGGCAGATAGGGCACTGTCTGATTCAGGACATCATCGGATATCATGATTTTTTCCAGGTTTTCATTGGCCAGGATTGTCTGCATTGTTTCCAGGTATATCCTTCTTTTGGTTATGGCCGGTGAATTCCGGTATTCTTCAAATACGGAAATAAACCTCTCTGATTCTCCTTCAGCCCTTAAGACCTCCTGTTCTTTGAAGGCTTCTGCCCGGTTGATAATGGCTGCTGATTCACCTCTGGCAATGGGCAGGAGTTCATTGCGATAGGCCTGGGCTTCATTTATGAATTTGATGCGGTCTTCCCTGGCACTGGCCACGTCCCTGAAGGCATCAATAACTTCCTGGGGCGGATGAACATCCTGAAGCTGGACTGCAATAACCCTGATGCCGGAGTTGTAGCTGTCCAGGATTTCCTGAAGCAGCTTTTTGGATGCTTCCTGGATCTCAAATTTTTTGTCTGTCAGGGCGGCATCAATATTGTTGTTGCCGATAACCTCGCGCATGGTGGCTTCAGCTGCGTCTTTGACGGTTTTGTGGGGCTGGGCGATATTGAACAGGAACCGACGGGCGTCCTTGATCTGGTACTGGACTATGAAAAGAACATCCAGCATGTTCTCATCACCGGTGAGCATCAGGGATTCTTTCTTGATTTTTCTGGACTGCAGGGAAACATCTCTGATCTGCTGGGATTGCGCACTTCTGAAGCCCACCTCGATCCGGTTGATCTGGGTGACTCTGGGAGTCTGCACTTTTTCAACGGGGAATGGCAGGTGGTAATTAAGCCCTGGTCCTGTTTCTTTGGTGAATTTGCCGAACCTCTGAACTATGCCGGCCTCATCCGGATTGACTACGTAAAAACCGCTCAAAAGCCAGATGGCTATCAGGGCCAGAAGAATGATTTTTCCAGCCGGGAACCTCATGTTTTTCAGCTGTTCCAGTCTGTGCTGGAAATTGCTGAAATCAGGTTTCTGGCTTCTCTGGCCGGAGTAATGCCTTTGCCTTTTCTGCTGT
>CAZHCY010000211.1:0-4812 GCA_964531185.1 uncultured Desulfovibrionales bacterium
CAAGTGGGTGACGGGAGAGCCAGTCCCCGTGCCTCATGCAAAGGGCTAAACTGTTGCAATCATTCAAGTTTTGAAAAGTGAAACCAGACAATAAAAAGCCGGGCTGCCTGCAAGAAGCTCAGGCAGGCTGATTAATCCGGAATTAAACAGACAAGGAGCAGGAATGTATCTTTTTGCTGACGGACTGACCAAGGTGACCTTTGCCAACAACACCCTGCGCATAAATCTCTACCAGGAAGGGCCGGACAATACTTTGGTGGACGCAGGGACATTAATCATTCCGGTCAGTCAGGCGGCCAACTTCATCAATGGTCTGGCCAGCAACCTGACAGAGCTCAATGAACAGATGCAGGCCCAGATCAGGCAGAACCAGGGCAAGCCCCAGTAGTATTTTTTTGCTTTTGCCCGGTTTGCTGGATTCCAGGCAGAGGCAGATGTTTATCCGGTTTTACAGGGACAGGCAGAAATCCGGAGCAGAATTGGATATTTCAAGGTTGAGCAGGGATGAGGCTGCTTCAGGAGATTCCAGTTTAAGCAGCCCAACCAGAGCAACGGGCCTGCCAGGATCCGCTTTTATGAGCAGCGGGTCCTGATGGTGCAGCAGGTTCTGGAGTGCCTTATGTTTTTCATTTTCTGCTGCTGCGCTTGGGCCGGGCTGAGCAGATTTTTCCCTGGTCCGGCCGGATGGGTATTGTTCTAGTTCCCAGAGAGCGGACAGGCGCTGAACCAGTCCTTGATCCACATATCCGGCCTGCAGAAATTCGAGCTTTATGCCCAGCAGGGCCAGGGCAGCAGAAAAGGGGTTCTGTCCGCTGAAAATCAGATCAGGCTCAATTTCTGATAAAAGGGTCTGCACGCATAAATGCCCCTGCCTGGGGCTGGATATGGTCAGAAAAGCCTCCAGCCTGGTGGGCTGACCAGGTAAGAATTGGTACTTGACGGCTATATCCCCTGTGCCCAGCTGGGCCTGCTGCAGATCATCCCTGGCCGGCAATCCAGATGACTCCAGGATTTTATGCAGATCAGCCTTATGAAAGACCACGGTCATGGCCCGCGGATAGTCCGGGCCCAGGGAAAAGTCCTTTAGTTCTATTGTCTGAGCCTGGATCCGGCCCAGTCCGGCATATCCCATGGATGCATCATGGAACCTGACCCTGCCGGCCAGGGCATTGATCTTCATGGACGAGTAGTTCAGGTTGATCATGGATGATTCCCTGGAAAAACTGCGAATCTGCTCCTGCAGGCGGTTTTCCAGGATAAACCAGGCCATGGCCAGGGCTGCAGCTGAAATCACCAGAAGGGCTGCACACAGAACCAGGATTTTTTTTCTGCGGGTCATGGGACAAAGAGGGACTGCCTGATCAGACAATGCCCTGCCGGTACTGGGCAAGGTAACGCTGATAGGTCCAGTTGCCTATCTGGTCAATGTTATGGTCTTTTACCGGGACCCATTTCATTTTTTTGTCCGGAGTGATGCGGCCGTGGCTGATGAATTCTATGCCCAGATCCATATCTTTGCTCACAAAATCTTCAAACCTGTATTTGATTCGTCCTTTGACCCAGCATTCCTCCCGGGTTTCTTTTTCCGGGTCCAGCAGCACCATCCAGATGATCATGGTTGATCCCTTGCGCCACCTGCCCTGGCTGATGTCCCGGGCAGCAGCGGTTGACCTGAGCTTCATGCCACCGGCTGAGATATCAATGATTTTAAACAGACCATTTTGCATATGTTCCAGGGCAATAAGAGGTTTGTGCAGGCCTTTTTTTCCGGTTTCAGGATTATGCCGGATAAACCTGTCTTCAGGCCAGACAGAAAAACCCTTGAGCAGATTGATATCCATTTCAAGGCGCAGGCTGGAGCGTCTCTGGCCGATGTCCAGTTTGTCGGGCAGGGTAAGTTTGAATATCACCTGACCGTTTTTTTTCTTTTCAATGCCGGCAATGCTGCTGGAAAAATTAAAAAACATTTCCTTGCGCGGCTTTTTTTTGGTGATCAATTTGAAGTAGCAGGTGAGCTGCAGGCCCTGCCATTCAGGATTGAAGCTGTTTATGGACGAGGCTTCAAGGAACAGATGCTTGTTGTCAAAGTTTTCAAGGGATGTGTCCAGCCCTGCCACGCTGGTAATCTTCCCGGGCATGGCAAGAATGAATTTGGATCTCTGGTCCATGGCGGCCTGGAATGCTGCTTGGATTTTTTCAGGTGCATCTATCATGGCTAACAACTACTATCGGCTCTTTCATGTAGGCATTTATTTTTTATCATGGCACAAAGAGGAAAAAAAATCAAACAGTTAAGGCCCGGATGTTGATACTTGAGCTTTGAGCTCCAGATGGGGTGCGTATGGATATCTTGCCCATGGGGCGCAGGATTCCCTGTGCCGGGACTTTGCTGGTGTACCTGCTGCTGTTTTTTATCCGGAACCGGATCTGCCTTGAACAGGGCCTGGACTGCGCTTATGGCTTGCTTTTTTAATCCTTGCGCCCTTGCTGGTCATGATGTAGCAACCTTTTTGTCACATTAATTTATTCAGGAGGTACAGGAGTGAAAGGCTTGATGAGACTGATTCTGGCGGCACTGGTACTGGCCGTGGCCGGCACGGCCCTGGCTGATGATTCATGGGAAAGGGTAAAAAGCAGCGGCAAGCTGGTCATTGGCCTGGACGACGCCTTTCCGCCCATGGGATTCAGGCAGGACGGAGAGATTGTAGGTTTTGATGTTGATGCTGCGCATGAACTGGGCCAGAGGCTGGGCATAGAAATTGAGTGGCATCCTACAGCCTGGGACGGGGTGATTCATTCCCTTAATTCCAAAAAATTCGACTGCATCTGGAATGGAATGACCATTACCGAAGAAAGAGCCAGGCAGGTCAGCTTCACCAGACCGTATATCATGGACGGACAGATTGTTGTGGTGGCCATGGATGAACAGGAGATTGCTGATTTTGAAGACCTGGAAGGCAAAATCATCGGAGTGCAGAAAGGCTCTTCAGCACTGGAAGCTGTGGATGCACTTCCCAGGGAACCGGGCAAGGTCAGGGAGTATGAAAACAACCCCAAGGCTTTCCTGGATCTGGAGGCCGGACGTCTGGACGCCATGGTAGTGGATAATGTGGCCGGCAGATACTATATTGGAGCCAGGCCTGGCAAATTCAAGGTTCTTCCGGGCACTGTGACCACGGAGCCCTTTGGCATCGCCTTCCGCAAGGAGGACCAGCGCCTGAGGGAGGTGGTCCAGGAAGAAATTGATGCCATGGTGGCTGACGGAACCCTGGCTGAAATATCCAGAAAGTGGTTTGGTGAGGACATCACCAATCCTGAAAAGTGGTAGGTCAGCGCAAAAGATTCTGGTCTCAGGACTTTGTTGTCTTGTCCAAAAAGGATTCTCCAGGGAAATATAAATACCATGTCTGAATTCATGAAAAGCAGGGGATGGCTGATTCTCCTGCTTTTCTTTTTATTTTGTCCAGTTCTGGCTGCCAAAGCTCAGACTGAGCAGGATAAGCTGCTAAAAGCCCAGGAAGCCCTGGCTCTGGGGGATATATCCAGAGCTGAAGAAATATTTCTGTCCATCCAGCCCCCGGCTGATCCGGAAAAGGCAGACGGATCCTTTGTTGACAGCCGGCTTATTCTGGCCAGGCTGTACTTCAGCCAGGAAAAGTATGAGCGGGCAGGTGAGCTGTGCCGGGAAGTTCTGGAGGTTTTTCCGCACAATGCTGAGGCAGCCAATTTTGCCGCTGCCGTAGACAGAGAGCTCAAGCCCTTTTATGTGAGGTTTTTTGAGGATGTTGTAAACTTCCTGCCCCTGCTGCTCAAAGGCAGCCTGATGACTCTGGTTCTGGTTTTCTTCACCATGCTGGTTTCCCCTGTGGGCGGTCTTTTGGTGGCTCTGGGCCGGATCAACGGTTTTGCCCCTCTGTCTGTCAGCTGCTGGTTTTTTATCTGGCTGTTTCGCGGCACTCCTTTGCTTTTGCAGCTTTTTTTCATTTATTACGGCCTGCCGGCCCTGGGGGTGACCCTGTCACCCATAAGCGCTGCCCTTTTGGGTCTGGGGCTCAATTATTCAGCCTATCTGGCGGAAATTATCCGGGGAGGCATACAGAGCATAGACCATGGTCAGCATGAAGCTGCCAAGGCCCTGGGCATGACTTATGTGCAGACCATGCGCAGGGTGATAATCCCGCAGACATACAAGCGCCTCATGCCCCCCATCGGCAATGAATTCATCGCCTTGATCAAGGACACGGCCCTGGTGTCCACCATTGCCATGGTGGAACTCATGAGAGCGGCTGATCAGCTTTTTAATACCTATTTCAACGTGACAGTGCTTTTTCTGGCTGCCTGTATCTATCTTTTTTTCACAACTGTATTTACTCTGGTTTTTGACAGGATAGAGCAAAAGGTAGGAGCATACGAGAACAGATAATCATGAGCACCCTTCTGGAACTGAAAAATATCACCAAGTCTTATAACGGGCTTACAGCAGTTAACAATGTCAGCCTGAGCCTTGAAAAAGGCGAGCAGGCGGTTATTATCGGCCCTTCAGGTTCAGGCAAGTCCACTTTGCTGAGGGCCATAAATTTTCTGGAGATCATAGATGCCGGGCGCATTTTTTTTGAAAACCAGGAGGTGTACTATGTGCACAGAAAAGGCAGGCTGTGTCTGGATAAACATTAAAAAATCTGTGCCCTGCGCTCAGAAATCGGAACGGATTGTCAACAGTTCAATCTCTTTTCGCATATGTCTGCACTGCAGAACGTAATGGATGGGCTACTGACTGACACGAGACAGGCAGCGGCCCAGGGCCCGTAGACG
>CAZHCY010000212.1:0-4789 GCA_964531185.1 uncultured Desulfovibrionales bacterium
GGGCCACTTTCGTCGAGCTGAGTAAAGTTCCCGGTCCAGGGGGAAGAAATCTCAAGGCGGCCCAGGCAGACGGAGCAAGGATCAGAATTGTCTATTCTGCTTTTGACGCGCTGAAGCTGGCCATTGAAAATCCTGACCAGAATGTGGTTTTTCTGGGGGTAGGTTTTGAGACTACAGCTCCCACAGTGGCCGCAACCATTAAGGCTGCTCATGAACAGAAAGTGGACAATTTTTCAGTGCTTTCTTTCCATAAACTTGTCCCTCCAGCCCTGGTGGCCCTGGCTGCGGATCAGGATATTCATGTCCATGGTCTGCTGCTGCCAGGCCATGTGTCCACAATTATCGGTCTGGAACCATATGAATTTCTGGCCAGGGATTACAGTATGCCCGGGGTTGTCAGCGGTTTTGAACCCCTGGATATTCTCCAGGCAATACTTATCATGATCAGGCAACATAAAAGTTCTGAAGCTGAGGTGGTTAATAATTACAGGAGGGCGGTGAGCAATCAGGGCAATCCCAGGGCTGTCCAGGTGATGAATGAGGTTTTTGAGCAGTCCGATGCCCTGTGGCGGGGACTGGGGATAATCCCGGACAGCGGGTTGAGAATCAGGGAGCAATTTTCCGCATTTGATGCCGCCCAGAGATTTGATCTGGTTGATCTGCCTCAAGTGGCTGAAATTCCTGGCTGCAGATGCGGGGAGGTGCTTAAAGGAGCAATTACTCCGGACAAGTGCCCTTTGTTTGGTACCCGCTGCACTCCGGCCCGGCCTGTGGGGCCATGTATGGTTTCCACTGAAGGGTCCTGTGCTGCATACCATAAATATAAACTTTAACCTGAAAATGCAGGAAAAGGTATGCCTGAAAAGATTATTCTGGATTACGGTAGCGGAGGCAAAGCATCCCAGCGTCTGATCAAGGACATATTCCTCAGGCATCTGGGCAATTCCTGCCTGAACCGCCTGGATGACGCAGCTCTTTTGTCTGATCTAAAAGGGCCTTTGTCCATGAGTACTGATACTTTTACCGTGGATCCTGTGTTTTTTCCCGGAGGAAATATCGGCTCTCTGGCTGTCCATGGGACAGTGAACGATGTGGCCATGCTGGGGGCTGTTCCCAAATATATCAGCTGTGCATTTATTCTGGAAGAAGGCCTGGACATGGATTCCCTGGAAATCATAGTGCAGTCCATGGCTGAAGCCGCAGAAAAAGCAGGGGTTCAGGTTGTTACTGGAGACACCAAGGTTGTTCCCAGGGGGGCTGTGGATAAAATATTTATCAATACCACAGGCATAGGGACAGTGCCGGCTGGTCCCCATCCCTCCGGAAGCAGGGCTGCTGAGGGTGATGCAGTGCTTATAAGCGGTACTGTGGGGGATCATGGTCTGGCCGTTTTATCCCATCGACAGGGCATTGCCTTTGATACGGATATTCTCAGTGATTCGTGCAGCCTGAATCATCTCATTCACAGACTGATGACTGAACTGGGAGATATTCATGTTCTGCGCGATCCTACCCGGGGAGGCCTGGCCACGACCCTTAATGAAATTGCCCAGCAGTCCGGGTGTGAAATGGTTATTGAACAGGACAGCATTCCTGTGAGGAAGGAAGTTGACTCAGGATGCTCTTTTCTGGGCCTGGATCCTTTGTACCTGGCCAATGAGGGTAAGTTTATATGCATTCTTCCTCAGTCCCTGGCTGACAGGGCTCTGGAAATTATGCGTCAGGATCCTGCCGGGCGGGACGCGGCTCAGATCGGCCGGGTCACTCACGAAAAATCCTCCAGGGTGGTTCTCAGAACCGGCCTGGGCGGCCACCGGCTCCTGGACATGCTGGAAGGGGAACAACTGCCCAGAATCTGTTGACGGTTAAAATATGAATCCCTGGTCATCTTTTGGAAAGCTGCTCATTGCCGCAGGTGTGGTTCTCATAATAGCTGGAGCACTGCTCCTGTTTAAGGACAGGCTGCCTTTGGGGCTTGGCAGGCTTCCCGGAGATATCAGCTTTGAAAAGGGTAATTTCAGGTTCTATTTTCCCCTGGGGACCAGCATTGTCATAAGCATTATTCTGACCCTTGTGTTATCATTGTGGAAAAAGTAGTCTGTTAATCCAAACCACTCAGGCAGCGGTCTATAATCCATTGCTTCAATTCTCTTGTCCTGCCCGCTGTTTCCTTCCCTACGACTAACTATCCCGCTAATCCTTCACCGCTATATCCTTTATGTTTTTTTGTGTTTTGATGGAGGTTACAGCCCTAAACGAGGTCGAAAACAATTTTCAAGGCATTGTCAATTTTTTCCATGCTTCCGTCTTCCAATTCACCTCGCACGTTGACTAATCGAGCGCGGTGATCAATGGGACGCGTCTGCAGGCAATCCGCCACCGATTTCTTGGTTAACCCATTATTCGTGGAAGGAACAATTTCTACATTCGTGATGATGCCGGCTTTTCTCGCACTCCAAGCCGTTAATGGAATAACCTGAATGATTGGGACTCGCGCATTATAAGTGTTGTTTGTGACAATCACGCATGGCCGAATCTTTCCCATTTCAGAACCCCTGGTAGGATCAAGATTTACATCGATAACCATCCCCCGCTTTAACGTGTTCATGCTGGCCACTCTGATAACGCTGCGTCCGTCCATTCTTGCGTTTCATGGTCTTCTTCATAGACTTCGGCATATAAAGCAGCCGACTCCCGCAAGCGCTGCTTGGCCAATTCTGAAGACAAGCGATCAAGGGCAGTACGTACTAAGTCGCTTTTATCTTTAAATCCATACAGTTTGCATTGTTCAATAAATTGAATATGCGATTCTTTGAGGCTAAATTTGGCCTGAACCATGAGCACCTCCAAACAAGTCTCATTTTTAACCCAATATTAGGTACCTATTTGAGGGCCTAAGTGATAAGAAGTCAAGATATTTTTATAAGGCGTCATCAGGAGCCTGTCCCCCTGTGCATTTTTTATGTTGTTTGACTGTCTCCTCGATTTCTCCAATGTACTGCTTGTCTGCTAAATCAGCTTCATAGACCCTTTTGCGGGTATCAAATTAGGTATAGATTTTCCGTAAGCATTCAGGGGATGACGGTTTACGGTCTGATCCGGCTTGGGGACTGTCCCTCGCTGGGTAAAGATTTTGATATAAGTATGGCTTTTATGCCCCCAATTGGTTTCTCTTTCTTTGCGGTGTATATCGCGGGGACTGTCCCCAAGCCGGGCAACTCCCTGAATGGTTACGATTTTCCGGACCTTTTTGTTCCATTTCCGCATTTGAGATCGAGCCCTTATCTGAGGGCATTTTTTACCTTGAAATTCCAGAATACGGTCCACGTTTTATTTCCAGAAGGACGTGGGAATATCCATACGTTCGTTGGCACGCAATTCGGCTGTTTCCAGAATATCATTGACCGGCCAAAACGGCCACCTATGATCGGTCTAATGAGGCCATTCGTAGTGACATCAGAAAATTAGACCGCTGCAGCCTGGGTTGATCTGAACAACCATGTGCAATCTTTTTCTGGGGATTGGATGTAAACCTTGCCGTAATTCCCAAGCCTTTTGCAGTCAGTCTTCAGAATAATAGAACTGGACTATGCCATAGCCATAGCCGCAAACTCCACTCAGTCGTATAGCCTCCCATACAAATTCTGATTGTTAGAGATATTCTCTCTACGAATCATGATAAAAAGCAACTTTTGGCCTGACTGGAATATTATTTTTTCCAATATGACCGGAAACGTCATGCTTGAGTGCTATATTCAGCTTCAAGACCAGACTTGAAAAGTGAAAGCATGATCAATCCAAAAAAAGTGTCATTCATAAAGCAGAGTGATGCCGGTAGCCATGTCCAACCTTAAATGTGTCTAAAAACCATCAAAATGAGGAGGCAGTCAATGTTTGAAATAAAGATCACTGTTAACGGTAATAGTGCAACCTTAAGCTATGAAGCAGCTGAAGAAATTCTTTTTAGTTTACCTGATAAAAACAAATTCAACAAAATCGTTGCTGAATTTGCCAAATCTCCCATGCCGCAAGCAAGAATGGAAGTGGCAGGCAGGAACTCCATCAGTAGTGAAATTGTCAAAATCCTTCTTGAGGACTGTCAGATTGATGTATTAAGAAACCTGGTCTCTAATCGCAAGGCTCGGAAGATGATTACTGAAAACTCTCTTCTGCGCCTGATCAAAACCGAGGACTATGAAATCCTTGAAACAATAGCTGACAACCTGCATTCCTTTTCCCTGTGCAGCCCATACATACTGGCGGATAGGTTGTGCAGATCAGAAAACCCCAAGGTCAGATATTCGCTGGCAGAAGACGAACTTATGGACACCAAAATTCTGGATATCCTGAGTTCAGATGATGATAAGACAGTAGCTGCCAAAGCCATAGAAACCCTTATAAACATTAAAGGGAAAGAAGAGGATGAGGATCGTGAATTGGAGCTTGTAGATGATGAGGAAGAAAGTGAAGAATGGTGAGGACAATTTATCCTTTCTTCTTGATTTTTCTGGATAAGGCATCGGAGCTTTCTTAAGTCCATGTGTCTCTGAATACCTTAAGCAAAAAGTATTCTGGCATTTCAAGCTATTCTTTGATATTAAGAAGGATAGCACGAAGATATTTTTTTCTGTATTATAATTGAAAGGAGCAAACGTGCGCGGAAAAAATACCATAAACCTGTTTAAAGCTTTGGATTTGATTTCCAGACCTCAGGGAGCCACCATCAAGCAGTTATCTAGTAGTTCGTATCATTAAAATATTTACAATTGCGAGGTTTCCAAATCAAACT
>CAZHCY010000213.1:0-4748 GCA_964531185.1 uncultured Desulfovibrionales bacterium
AGGAGCCTGCAAAGGCTGTCCCATGTCGCAGATGACCCTGAAAAACGGCATTGAACGGCTTCTACTCAAAGAAATCCCTGAACTTAAAGGTGTGGAATCAGCCCAGTAACCGGTTTTACTGCCCTGCAGGCTCCATCCTGCTGAAACAAAAACCAGCTGATCCATCCCCGGACCGGGATGATTTAAAATGCCCGGGCATAACCCATGCTGAATCTAAGCCATGCGGCGGACCGCTCAGGTCCGCCGTTTTTTTGAGGAACGTTTTATGACCATTGTTACCAGATTTGCCCCCAGCCCCACTGGATATCTGCACATCGGCGGAGCCAGAACAGCGCTTTTCAACTGGCTTTTCGCCCGGCACAATCAGGGCCGGTTTGTCCTGCGCATTGAAGACACGGATGAGCAGAGATCCACTCAGGAAATGACTGATGCCATTCTTCAATCCATGGAGTGGTTAGGTCTGGACTGCGATGAAGGCCCCTATTTCCAGAGCCGGAGAAAGGATATATATCTGAGTTATATCCAGAAACTGGTCCAGAACGGCAAGGCCTATTACTGCAGATGCTCCCCTGAAGAAGTGGAAGCCATGCGAGAGCAGGCCAGGCAAAGAGGACTCAAGCCAAAGTACAGCGGCAGGTGCCGGGAACTCAACCTGAAGCCCGGACCTGATGCCGTCATCCGGCTCAAGGCACCTGTCACAGGGCGCACTTCCTTTAAAGACCAGGTAAAAGGTTCCATTTCAGTTGATAACCAGGAGCTGGACGATTTCATCATCCAGCGCAGGGACGGTACACCCACTTACAACCTTGCTGTTGTGGTGGATGATGTGGAAATGGGCATTACCCACATCATCAGGGGGGATGACCATGTCAACAACACCCCCAAACAGATCCATATCTATGAAGCCCTGGGGATTCAGCCGCCTGTTTTCGGACACGTGCCCATGATTCTGGGGCCGGACCGCAAGAAACTGTCCAAACGCCACGGAGCTCTGTCTGTGGAGGCCTACCGGGAAATGGGTTTTCTGCCTGAAGCAATGGTCAATTATCTGGTCCGGCTGGGCTGGTCATACAAGGATGAGGAAATTTTTTCCAGGCAGGACCTGGTTCAGAAATTCACCCTGGATAATCTCGGGGCTTCAGCCTGTGTTTTTGACATGAAAAAACTGACCTGGCTCAATGCCCATTATATCAGAGAGGCCTCAACAGCCAGGCTGGCTGAACTGCTCAGAAATCACCTCAAGGAATCACTGCAGAATGCGGATCAGGCTTATCTGGAAAAAATCATTCCCCTGCTCAGAACAAGAGCGGACACCATGGCTGAAATGGCTGAAATGGCTGAATTTTTTCTGGTGAATGACCAGAACCTGGAATATGATCCCAAGGCTGTGAATAAATTTTTGACTGAAAAGGCTTCTTTGCACCTGAAGCAGATCATCCCTGTGCTGGAGCAGGTTTCGGAATTCAGCGCTGAAAAACTGGAAAAAACCTTTGAAGCCTATATCCATGACCAGGATATAAAATTCAAAGTCATTGCTCAGCCTTTAAGGGTGGCCATCACCGGCAAGACAGCCAGCCCGGGATTGTTTGAAACCATGGAGGTTCTGGGAAAAGAAAGAGTCATCAACCGGCTCAGGCAGGCTGCTGACCAAAAGGCCCAGGATTCCGCGTCCTGACGGAGCATCCTGCTGATGAGCCCCAGTGATGCCCGGAAATCTTTCCCCTCAGTAACCTACATGCTTTAGAAAATTCTTCAGCCTGTCACTCTGGGGATTGAGAAGCAGGTCTGCAGGATCACCGTCTTCTGCGATCCGGCCGTTATCCATGAAAAGCAGGCGGGTGCCCGCCTTTTTGGCAAAGCTCATTTCATGGCTGACCACCACCATGGTCATTCCCTCTTCAGCCAGGAGAGTCATGACATTGAGCACTTCTTCCCTGAGCTCCGGATCTAAGGCTGAGGTGGGTTCATCAAAAAGCATGACTTTGGGCTTGATGGCCAGTGCCCGGGCAATGGCCACCCTCTGCTGCTGTCCTCCGGACAGTTCAGAAGGCAGATGATGCCCCCTGTCCTCCAGGCCGACTTTTTTCAGCAGATCCCGGGCTATTTCCCTGGCTTCCTTGCGGCTGGCCCCGCGCACCTTTCTGGGCCCAAAAGCGACATTTTCCATGGCAGTCATATGCGGAAAAAGAAAAAAGAGCTGAAAAACCATACCCACTTCTTTGCGAATCTCTCTGACCCGATGCTTCTCCCGGGGCAGATGGATGCCGTTCACCTCCAGGTCTCCGGAAGTAACCATTTCAAGCCCGTTGATACATCTTAAAAGCGTGGATTTACCGGAACCTGAGGGACCCACCAGCACAATGACCTCATTTTCAGGGATGCCCAGGGATATGTCATGGAGCACCTCTGTTGTTCCAAAGCTTTTACAGACCTTTCTAAAATCAATAAGTGGCTTCATATTTTACGCATCCTTCTTTCTATAAGCCGCAGAACAAGAGCTAAGGCGGAAGTCATTATCAGATAGCATATGGCCACTGCAGACCAGATTTCCAGGGCTCTGAAATTGCTGGCCATGATTTCCTGCCCTTGCCTGGTCAGTTCTCCAACACCAATGACAATAAAAAGGGAGGTATCCTTGAGGCTGATGATGAACTGGTTGCCCAGAGGTGGGATAGCCCGTCTGAAGGCAATGGGACTGATTATGCTGGTAATGAGCTGCAGTCTGCTTATTCCCATGGCCATGCCGGCTTCAATCAGACCCTTGTTCACGGAAAGGACTGCTCCCCGGACAATTTCAGCCATATAAGCCCCGGCATTGATGGTAATGGTAATGATGGCCGCTGTAACCGCATCAAACCTGACTCCCGGTACTCCAGTCAGCACCTCAATAAACATGGGCCTGGCAAAATAAATAAACATGGCCTGAACAATAATGGGCGTTCCCCGGACCACTTCAATATAACAGAAGGAAACAACCTGGGAGATAATGCTTAAGATCCTGGTAAAGCCATAGGTGGCTCCGCCCAGGGCCCTGGTTCCGGCCAGGCGCATGAGTCCTGCCGCAGTCCCCAGAACAAGTCCGCCCAGAATGCCGGTTACTGCTATGTACCAGCTGAGCTTGGCCCCCTCAATTAAAGCCGGCATTGAATCAGCAATAATGTTCCACTTGAAAGTCATTGGCTCACCTTTTGCTGGTGGGAAAAATTATTAGATCAAACCCTTGATAACTTGACAGTCAAAAATTCTCTATCAACGTCCTGTATTTACTGATAATTTCGGGAATCCTGAATGTCCGCATCATTATCAGCTTCAACAGCCTGATTTCTTTATCTTTACCTTTAACTTTTAACCTTTAACTTTTAACTCTCAAGTTGATAAGATCTCAAGGTTTTGGGAAAAGTGAAAAAAAGGGGCCTGTCCTGTCAACATGGCCCCCTTTTTAGAATATCCTGACAAATGCCTGCTTATTCAGGCTGCTCACCAAACCATTTTACATACAGTTCATCATATTCACCGTCTTCCATCATTTCCAGAAGGGCAATGTTCACTTTTTTGCGCAGTTCGCTGCCCATGGGAAAAGCTATCCCGTACTGAGCGCCTTCCACATCCGGCCCAACTGCCTTGACTTTGCCTTCACCTGCGGTTTTTATGTAGTAAAGTACATTGGGGGTGTCATGCATGGCAGCATCAGCTCCGCCGGTGGCCACTTCCATATAGGCCTGGTCAATATTGGGGAATTTGATTATTTTAGCCGGTTCCAGAGTTTCCACATAATCTACAGTGGCTGTTCCGGTCTTTACCGCCACTTCCTTGCCTTTCAGGTCTTCAGGCCCTTTGATGTCATCATTTTCGCTGCGGACCATGACTTTGAGCCCTGCTTTGAAATAGGGATGGGAGAAATCAATGCTCTTTTCCCTGGAAGACTTGATGAATATGGCAGCCAGGGCCACGTCAAGGTTGCCTGTGGTCAGTCCGGGAATCAGACCGTTAAAATCCATGGGGATGAGTTCGTACTCCAGGTCAGCCCTTCTGGATATGGCTTCCCAGAGATCAATATCAAAACCTGTGTATTCTCCATCCGGTCCCTTGAACTCAAAAGGAACAAAAGCTGTATCCACTCCCACACGCAGGGTCTTAGCCTGGACCGGGCCACAGAACACCATGGCCAACATCATGACCAGAAAAGCTGTCAATACCTTCATGTTCATACCTGTTTTCATCAACGCCTCCTTATTGGTTTTAAATGATCTTGATATGTCAGATTAAATTTGAAACTGACAATATGTCAAGGCCAATGATTATAATCTTAAGACATGTTTGAGTTAAGCAGGCATGTGGACTGGATAAGTTCTGTGAAACATTCAGGTGATGACGGTTTACGGTCTGATCCGGCTTGGGGACTGTCCCTCGCTGGGTAAAGATTTTGATATAAGTATGGCTTTTATGCCCCCAATTGGTTTCTCTTTCTTTGCGGTGTATATCGCGGGGACTGTCCCCAAGCCGGGCAACCCCCTGAATGGTTACAGTTCTGTATGCCCTCTGTCCCTGGATATCAGCTTTTCTTGGAATTTGCTATGGACTCACAAAGCCCTCTGTGCCAATGAAAGTTAGACAACGGCAGGCATCGGGCAGTCAAACGGTTCCTGAGTTATGCCGGAGTGGGTTGGGTCTCGAAGTGGCGTTGCTAATGCCGGCCTGAATCCGTAACTATGCTTTCATAAGCCAACATTTTACCTCTTTTTGGGGCA